>JAAYJI010000144.1 GCA_012523015.1 Candidatus Hydrogenedentota bacterium | reverse complement strand
GCCCATGAGTGTTGCCGTATACCCTTCATTCATAGCGCCGCCCTCTGCCAAAGATTCGTCTTCACAATGACTGAGGAAAGGCATGCCCACCATATTCGCATATTCCAAGGCACGAAGCATGAGCGCACTGGAAGCGACATCCTGTCCGTCGTCAGTCACCGCTACGGCACCGGCTTTTTTAAGATCCGCCATTTCCGTAATTTCGTTACCGATCAACCCTTTGGTGGCACAGGCAGCGGGAAGTACGTGGATGCACGCCTCTTCGCGGGCACGGCGGATTACCAGCTCTACAAGCCCCGCATTATCGATAACGGGATTCGTATTGGCCATGGTTACAACGGTCGTGAAACCGCCCGCCGCCGCTGCAAGGCTGCCCGTCGCGATGGTTTCTTTTGATTCACCGCCCGGTTCCCGAAAGTTACAATGAATATCGACGAGGCCCGGACTGACCACATGGCCCTCGGCATTAATGACGACATCCCCTTTTAGATTATGCCCAATTTTAACCACTTTGTCGCCTGCAATGAGCACATCGAGGGGTTCTGAAGTATTACTCGCTGGATTGATCACGTGTCCATTTTTGATGACATACGACGTCATAGTATCTTCCTTTCCGGCAAAAAGCGCCCGGCAATGTGAGCACCGGAGATTCTTAGAGTTTAGAGTTCTTTGGAGCTGCCCGCATTGGCAAGGACGTGCATGACCGCCATCCGCACGGCGACCCCATTGGTTACTTGTTTTAAAATAACACTGCGCGGCCCATCGGCCACTTCCGTCGACAGTTCCAGATCACGATTGATCGGACCGGGGTGCATCACTATGGCATGGTCCGGCGCATAGCACAGGGCATCACGATCGATGCGAAAGAGACGCACATATTCGCCCACACTCGGAAACAGCGCCTTGCCTTGACGTTCCATCTGAATGCGCAACGCATAGATCACATCCACATTTTCTAAGGCTTCACCCAAATCGGTCGTCACCTTCACCCCAAAGCCTTCGATACCGCGGGGCAGGAGTGTTGCCGGACCGCACACAGTCACGTCTGCGCCCAGTTTAGTCAGGGCGTGTATGTTGCTCCGTGCGACGCGGCTATGTTGAATATCTCCAACCAGGGCGACCTTGATCCCGTCCAAGCCGCGGTTGGGATCATTGTAGAGCCTGCGCATTTCCTCGCGCATCGTGAAGGCATCCAACAAGGCTTGCGTCGGATGTTCGTGCCTGCCGTCGCCTGCATTGATGATATGGGATGCATGATCTTTAGCAAGAATGTGCGGTACACCGGCACCGCTGTGGCGCAACACGAGAATATCCGTATTCATCGCTTCAATATTGGCGAGGGTGTCATGGAGGGTTTCCCCTTTGACGGTGCTCAATGACGACGCAGTAATGGAAAGAATATCGGCGCTGAGCCGCTTCGCAGCCAACTCAAAGGAAGTGCGTGTTCGCGTACTCGGTTCATGAAACCAGTTTACCACGAGACGCCCCTGCAGGAGCGGCACTTTTTTAATACCGCTTGCACGCTCTGAAACGGAGAGAAATTTAGGCGTCAAATCCAAGATGATTTCAATTTCGCTGCGGCTTAATTCTCGGATTCCAATCAGGTCTTTTTTAGTCCAACGAAGGAGAGGCTCTGTTTTCATGGGATTAATTCTCTTCAGACTTTGGAGAAGTCAAACGGCGATTCAACAACACGGCATCTTCCCCGTCAATTTCTTCTATATGAACACTAACCCATTCTTCGGGCTTGGTCGTGATCTCCATCCCAAGATAGTCAGGCTGAATAGGCAGCTCACGACAACCTCGATCCACCAGACTAACCAATTGAATGCGGTGCGGACGACCATAATCCATAACCTCATCCAAGGCGGCTCGGGTCGTGCGGCCGGCGGCAATGACATCGTCTACTAACAGAACGGTACGCTCGTCGACGGAAAAATCAAAATGGGTTTGTCCCGAACGAACGACGACCGCTCCCGAACCGGCATGGAGATCATCCCGATAAAAAGTGGTAGATAAGGAACCCACCTGCGGACGATAACCGGTCAGTTCGTGAATCAGCTCTGCAAGCCGATCCGCCAGAGGGCGGCCCCGGCTTAAAATACCCAAAATGACAAGTGACTGAATTTCAGGATTGCCGTCTACCACTGCTCGGGCAATCGTACGAAGCGTTTCCGCCATGGCTTTCGCATCCATCACGACAGTATGGGCAGTATTGGATTCGTTGTAAATGACCATAACTTTTCCTGATCCCGGGCATGCACTACATATTTATGAACGGACAGCGACGATGGGATTGTTGTAAAGGGCACGACCTGTCAAAAACACTGTCCGAACCCAACGGGCACACTATAACAAATTTTTATCGGGTAACACCATATTCACCAGGGTAAAGGAGCGCCTATTTTGGGCTTTCATCTTAGGTGACTTACCCGCATTACAGCTGTCTTACCGCGCCCGGATGAGCGTCTGTTCGGGTTCAGGCGCCTGTTTGGTGTTAGGGTGTTAAACACCCTTATGTTGCTTTTCCTTCCCCTCTTGTGTAATACTTTTGCCTCATATCGTAATACTGGAACGCGGATGCTATTACGCAGAGGTTAGCCATGATCTACAAGAAAAAACACGGATTTACACTGATTGAACTGTTGGTGGTCATTGCCATTATCGGCATTCTCGCAGCCATACTGCTGCCGGCGCTCAGCCGTGCGCGGGAAGCGGCACGGCGCAAATCGTGTATGAATAATCTTAAGCAATTTGGCACGATTTTCAAAATGTATGCCGATGAACAAAAAGACTATTGGCCGCCTTGCTCGCCTTTCGCCAATGCCTATCTCAACGGTATGCCCTTGTTCAGTTCACCCGATGCTTTCACCATCTATCCGGAATACTTGTCCGATCTGAACGTGGCGCTTTGCCCTTCCGACAGCCAAGGCGACGGTACGGGCACCTATGTTGCCACACGCTTACCCGATTCCGGAGATTTTGACGAGTGGATACAGACGGCGCGCGACGCCAACGACCGTATTTCAGAACAATATTTTCTTTGCGCCGAGTTGGGCCGTTCCTATGTATATAAAGGCTATGCCGCCACCAACAAAGAAGAATATTTCGGCGTCTGGGGCGCTATGGGAGCCCTGCCTTTTATTGAGTCCGTTTCCATTTCAGAAATTTCCGTGCCTGTCCGCAAGAAAAACTTCCGTGCTGATCTGAAAATTACGACAGAGAATTGGCCTGAAATGACGCCGGACACGGGCATCGGTGCCGCCGGCAGCGATAAAGTATTACGACTGCGCGAAGGGGTCGAACGCTTCTTCACGACCGATGTTAATACTGCAAGCATGGCGGTGCAATCGCAAAGCAGCATCCCGGTCATGTGGGACACTTTCGGAAATCTCATCAGCGGCACAGCGGGAACGCTTATCTTCAACCATATACCGGGCGGCAGCAATGTGCTTTATATGGATGGCCATGTGGAATGGGGTATTTATCCCGAAAAATTCCCCATTATGAATGATGAAGACCTCCTGAAAGAAAATAGCCATTTCGGATTGCGGTAAGTTCTTGCCCCTTTTGCTCGGGCAGGATTTAAAACGACCGTATCGATCAACACAAAAGAAAGCAAGTTGCCTGCCATGAGAATACCTATTCGAAGCACCGTTTATAGTGTACTGATCCTTTCTATCGCATTGAGCCTTGGATTTTCAGGATGCAGCGGAAAAAGCCACAGCACGGAACCCGCCATAATTTGCGGCACCTCCCTAATTGCAGACATTGTGCAAGACATCTCGTCCCTTCACGCAGAGACCTACACCTTGCTGCCGAGCAGTTCGTGTCCAAGCCAATTTGATATGAAAGCGGGCGATATTCACCTGCTCCAAGAAGCGCGATCTGTGTTGCTCCATCCGTGGCAGCTGCGCCTTGCCAATATCACGCGCATTATAGACGCGGCGAAACTTCCCGACCATAAAGTCCGCGTTTTTGAAGCGGGCGGCAATTGGATGATTCCCTCGGAGCAACGCGCTGCTGTGACGGAAGTACTTGAAGTACTTCTTGAAATTGCGCCTCATGAGGAAGGGGCAATGCGTGAGAAAGCAGCAGCACGCCAAGAACGCATTGACACAGTGGAACAGGCCGCCCGTCAAAGCTTAGCTTTGGAAAAGACCCAAGGTATTTCGGTATGCTGTCATGAGATGCAGACGTCCTTTTTAACGTGGGCAGGGTTCACCGTTGCAGCTTCCTTTAATCGTCCGGAAGACTACAGCGTGTCCGATATGGAATCCCTCCTGCATAAAAGCCGCGATGCCGGTGTCCTGTTAGTCGTGGACAACTTACAGAGCGGCGGACTGTCAGCAGGACAGATGCTTGCAAAGGATCTGAATGCCGCCTATACGGTGCTCACCAATTTCCCGGGCGCGTCTTCTGACACGGCCACTTGGGAGAGCGCATTCCAATCCAACATAAGCTTGTTAACTGAAGCCTTAACCTCCTTGGAGTCTTTGTGACACTGCCGGTCTTGGAAATAGAAGATGCCCGTGTTATTCGTCAGGGATCCGAAGCGTTGGCAGGCGTATCGCTGCGCGTCCATGCCGGTGAAAGTGTCGTGCTCTTGGGGCCCAACGGCGCAGGAAAAACAACGCTGCTCACTGCCATTAATGGATTTACACCGCTCAGCTCGGGATCCATTCGAGTCCTTGGATTACCACTTGAACGGCGGCATCTCCTCGCTATCCGCCAACGGGTGGGCTATGTGGCACAGCTGCCTGAAATAGATCGCCATGTCCCCATCACCTTATACGAATCAGTGCTTACCGGCTTATATGGGCGTTTGGGCTGGCGGCGGCGCGTCACGGCTTCCATGCATAGTGCTGTCCATACCATTCTGGAACGCCTCTCCATCCAAAGCCTCGCGAAACGGCCCCTCGGTCAATTATCCGGCGGCGAATTGCGGCGGGCGACCATTGCGCGGGCGCTGGTTCAAGAACCCGAAATCCTCTTACTCGATGAACCTACCGCTTCTCTAGACGATAACGCGCGCCGCGAGATTTGCGCCTTTCTCGACGAACTCAATGAACAACAAGGCATGACGCTGATGTGGGTCACCCATGATATGGACGCGCTGCCCGATTCTTGCACCCGTGTGGTGCGCATGAAAGTCGGCCATATCGTAGCCGACGAATCAGGCAATCCCGACAAGGAGCACGTGCAATGAACGCCCTCTTTCAGCACGAATACCTCCAAAACGCAGTGCTTGCCGGTTTCTTTTCCGGGGCGCTCTGTGGCATTTCCGGCGTCTTCCTTGTTGCCATGGGCGCTTCTTTCCTCGGTATTTGTATCGCCCATGCCGCCTTCGCCGGCGCCTTGCTCGGATTGCTGACCGGGCTGAGTCCCATGGCGTGTGCCATGCTCTTCAGCTTGGGCGCGGCAGCGGTGATTGGCCCCCTCTCCGATCGCGGTGCACTGCGGCCGGACACCTCCATCGGCATTCTCTTTTCAGTGATGATCGGGCTCGCCTTCCTCTTTATGGGATTGATGCCGGGCGGACGCCCCGAAGCGCTCAGCCTATTTTGGGGCGCCATCCTCACCGTATCCCGCGGCAGCGTGTGGCTCCTTGCCTGCGCCCTTGCCATCGTGTTGCTGCTCATCACTCTCTTCTATCGGCAAATACATGTGGTCGCCTGTCACCGCAATGTGGCTGCCGCGGCGGGAATCCCCGCAGCCCTTTATTTCTATCTTATGCTTTCCGTGTCGGGCGTCGCCATTTCTGTATCACTGCCCAGCGTGGGCGGGCTCCTCGTCTACAGTCTGGTCGTAAATCCGGCGGCGGCGGCATACCAGCTTACCTACAACTTCAAATTACTGCTTTTCCTTGCCGCTCTCTTTGGCATTGCTGCCTGCTGGCTGGGACTTTTTTTGTCTTTCATCTTTAACGCCCCGGCCGGCGCGGTTATTGTCTTAACTTCCGCCTGTATTTTCGCCCTCGCCTGCGTCGTTTCACCTAAAAGGAAAGGAGCCTCATGGCGCAATCGTCCCCCTTATCCCCCCGGCCCGTAAGCGAATTTTTCGATGACCTCGCCCCCAAGTGGGATTCCATGATCAGCGCCGGACACAGTGAACGGCTGCGGCGCCTGCTCGCGCCCATACTGCCCGCTGACCCTGCCCGCATTTTGGATGTAGGCTGCGGCACTGGTGTGCTCATCCCCATCTTGACACAAGAGCTGCCCGCTGCCGGCACGGTCATTGCCATCGATATTTCCGCGCTCATGATTCAAGAAACGCAAAAGCGAATCGCGAGCCTGCAACCCGCCGCTCCTTGTTACGCCCTTCAAACGGATGTCATGGCGGCACCATTTTCTGACTGCAGTTTCGACAGCGTATTCTGTAACAGCTGTTTCCCCCATTTTGAGGATCAGCAGCGTGCCATGCTTGAAATGGCGCGCCTGCTCCGACCGGGCGGTATGCTGGTCATCTGTCATTCCGAAAGCCGCGATGCCATCAATAAACTGCATCGCGAAATGGGCGGTGTTGTAGGCGGCCATGAACTCCCCGACGATGCAGGATTCCAAGCGCTCGTGTCCGGCGCTTCCTTGGATTGGGAGCATCTGGAAGATCATCACGACGGATTTTTACTGATAGCCCGCCGCTAAACAATCTCTTTCCTATCTCCGATTTAGCGTTGCTCAGGCGGTTGGCTGGAAAGGAGCGTCAGCGCCTCGCGAACCCGCGTCGCCTGAAGCTCAGACATTTTCAGATAGAAATGTTTGCCCCCTTCCTTGGGCTCAAAGCTGGTCAAGCCTTTGTCATCTACCGTAACCTTTCCCGCTTCCGACAAATCAAAGTAGCCGTGATCGGGACGGACAGCAAATAACACGCTGGTAAGGTCCCAGGTGGGCCGTTCATGAGGCGTCGGCATATAGTGTTGATAGGCTTCCTGAAGAGGATGGTGTTTCACATAGCCATAATCTCGTTCAATACTCAGGGCGGGATAAGGGACTGTAAGCCCCACTTCATAGCCGCTGAAAACGATGTCTGTGGGCCACTGCTCGAAAAGGTCACGAGCAGCAGGAAGATCCATGACCACATTATATTCACCGTGGGAACCGCCGTCAATGGGTGCAAAAGCACCGGCCATAATCGAAAGGAGGCGTACTTTTTGCGCCACGAGCGCAGGACCTGCGAGATCGGAAATGGCGTCGGGCTCTGACGCCAACAAGCGCGCCAGATTGGTCGAAAAACCAACCTGCGCAATAACGACCGAGTGATCCGCCTGCGCCGCCAGCACCTTGCGCAACAGGGCGGTCGCCTCCTCTGCCTCATCGCCGCTCTTCACACGATGAGGATAGCGCAAAGCGCCCTCATCTTCCACTTCTGCGAGACCTAAAAACTTGCCCGTGGCCGGCGTTACACCATCTTTCACGACACCGATGGGAACATCGCCGCGCCCGTAGAAATGGTTCACAGCATCGACGAAGGGCGCACACAAAGGGTTGTCTTTCGTGATGGTCACCGCAAGCAAGTAACATTCGCCGCGGCTCTGCAAGGCGTGGATCATGCCCAGTGCCAACGCATCATCCACATCATTCCCCATATCCGTATCAAAAATAAGCGCTGTCGTTGCCTCGCTTTGGGCAAAGGATACAGACGCGAGAGCGACTGCGCCGATCGTCATCCATAGAACTGAAAACAAGGTCTTTCTCATAAAAGTATTTCCTTTCTATGCCTCAACACAAGGCCTATACTGCTCGTTTGGAAATGCACCGAATCATCATAAAAGAGGCGGCGCTTTAACAAGTCATTTATAATACCTGAATTACACAAGCGATTCATCTTCGTAGCGAAAGACAAGCAAAAGCAAAGGAACAAAGAATAGCGCTGAGCTCTTCTCTGCCCCGAGGCAAGGTAAGCCGCTGTGGCTCGGCACTGCTTTTATCCAATACCCCCTGCGACTGTGTCATAATAAGGGAACATGAAAAGCTTATAATAAGCCGCTTATCCATTTTTCAACAAAGAGTACCATGACAGATAATCCTTCTCATCCCTTGCCTATGACAGAGAGCATTTTAGAAAGCATCTCCGACGGTGTTTTCACGGTAGACGAAAACTGGAAGATCACTTCTTTCAATCGCGCCGCTGAAGAAATCACCGGTATTCCCCGAGAAGATGCCCTCGGCAAACGGTGCTGGGAAGTCTTCCGTGCCAGCATGTGCGAAATGGACTGTGCTCTCAAACACACCATGGAAACAGGGGATCAAGTCATTAACCGTTCCTGTTTTATCATTGATGCAGACGGTGAGCGGGTCCCCATCTCTGTATCCACCGCCGTGTTGCGCGATGGCGATGGAAAAGTAATCGGCGGCGCGGAAAGTTTCCGCGACCTCAGCCGTGAAGAGGCTCTGCGCAAGGAACTCTACGGACGCTTCCAAATCGGCGACATGGTCAGCCGCAGTTCGCTCATGCGCCGGCTCTTCGATGTATTGCCCCAGATCGCCGCCAGCAACAGCACCGTTCTCATCCAAGGCGAAACAGGCACGGGAAAAGAATTATTGGCCCGCGCCATCCACGGCATGAGCCGCCGTGCTGAGGGTCCCTTTGTCGCGCTCAACTGCGGCGCCTTGCCCGACACGCTCTTGGAAAGTGAACTCTTCGGCTACAAGGCAGGCGCCTTCACAGGAGCCGACAAAGATCGGGCGGGACGCTTTGCCGCAGCACAAGGCGGCACGCTATTCCTCGACGAAATCGCCGATATCTCGCCTGCCCTCCAAGTGCGGCTCTTGCGGGTACTCCAAGAAAACTGTTATGAGCCGCTCGGCTCCAATACGACCGAAGAAAGCGATGCCCGCGTAATCGCAGCCGGCAACAAGGATCTTGCTGAATTGGTCGCCGAAGGACGCTTCCGCCAAGACCTCTTTTACCGTATCAACGTGGTGCCTCTCGAACTGCCGCCCCTCAGAGACCGAAAAGAAGATGTGCCCTTACTCATCGAACATTTCATTGCACGATTCAACAAATTGCAAGACCGACAAATAGAAGGGTTGGACGGCGCAGCCATGGCATTGCTCATGGCCCATAATTTTCCAGGCAACATCCGAGAACTCGAAAATATCATCGAACATGCTTTCGTGCTGTGCGGAAACGGCGACGAAATCACTGCTTCCTGCCTGCCCGACTACCTCATGCGGCGCATGCCTCCCCAACCCGAAGCGGCGCCCATGGAAGAGGCGCGGTATCGTACAGAGAAGCAGTGCATTCAAGATGCTTTGGATCGCCATGAGGGCAACCGCGCCGCTGCTGCTCGTGAATTAGGCATCCATAAAAGTACGCTCTACCGCAAAATGCGCCAATTCGATCTGCCCTATATTCGCCCGCCTCAGTCTCCCGACGAGTCGCAATAATGCGACCATACCCGGCAACCGAGTCGCAATAATGCGACTAATGAAGCGATACTGAAAAGCCGAAGGGACTACAACAAATAGTTATCCCCTATCGATTAAGTAACTTAACGCTCACTCTCTACTACGCTACCTCTGTTGGCACAGCCCTTGCTTACTATAGACAGGAAACAAAATTATGAAAGTTGCAATGCCCATATGGAATCAGCGTGTGTCCCCCGTTTTTGATACGGCAGGTACCTTGCTGATCAGTGTCATACAAGATGATGCGGTGCTGGAACAATCCAGCGAAACCATCGCCGGTTTGTCGCTGGCTGAACGAGTTCAACGCCTTCAGGAACTCCAAGTAGATGTCCTGATCTGTGGCGCAATCTCTCGCTTTTTGGCGGAGATGATCACCGCCGCGGGCATAGAGGTGGAAGCCTTTGTCGCGGGCAGTGCAACAGAAGTGTTGACCGGATTTCTCGCAAATCAATTGTCAGAAGCCGCCTTCTCCATGCCCGGCTGCCGATCTTTTGGCCGCCATGGCAGAGGCAAATGCGGCATGATGAAAGGAGATACTATGATGAGAGGTGGACGTGGCGGACGTGGTGGCGGTGGACGCGGTGGCGGCGGCGGCATGGGCGGCGCCGGCGGTGGACGCGGCGGCGGCACGGGCGGCGCTGGTGGTGGACGCGGTGGCGGCGGCATGGGCGGCGGAGGCGGTGGCGGCGGCGCAGCTTCCCCGCAAGGCGAACAAGGCAAGTGCATCTGCAATCAGTGTGGCCATACCCAGCCTCATGAAGTGGGAATCCCCTGCATGCAACTTACTTGCCCCCAATGCGGTGCCGTGATGACCCGTGAAATAGAATCCTGATCACAGGATTTATTCCAATACAGTTATAAAGAAGTTCCGCACAACCATAAAGTTAAGGGATGACGATCCGCGGAACATGACCCGACTAGGGTCAACGGATCGCTCCGCAGATGAAGTATTTACGGGAATTTTCCCGAATGAAAGGAGATTTATTATGCCTGGTGGAGATAGAACAGGACCTTTGGGCATGGGCCCCAGAACAGGACGTGGTGCAGGATTTTGCGCAGGTTTCCAACAACCCGGTTATGTCAATGCCGGCGGCGGTTGGGGTGCAGGACGAGGCGGCGGCATGGGTCGCGGCTTTGCCCGCGGCGGTGGGATGGGCCGTGGCGGCGGCATGGGCCGTGGCGGCGGCATGGGCCGGCGTAATTGGTTTTTTGCAACGGGTCAGCCCGGCTGGGCGCGTTTCTCCGGCGTTGACTATGGGCCGCAAAACGTCGTGCAAGCAGATGCCGCCTCGGAATTAAGTTTGCTCCGAAATCAAGCGCAGCAGCTTCAAGCGCAGATGGATCGCATTGAGCAGCAAATCAACGCCCTCGAATCGCAACAAGTAAAATAATTTCATGGGGTGATGTGTTAAAAGAATAAACTGTTCGTATCACTTTTAACCCTCAACCTTAAAGGAGACCTGTATGGAAGAACAGATTAGACTTCCCCTAATTGGCGAAAAAGCGCCTGCCTTTGTGGCAGAAACCACACAAGGAGAAATCCGCTTTCCGGAAGACTACGCGGGCAAATGGGTCATTTTCTTTTCCCATCCCGCCGACTTCACGCCCGTGTGTACCACGGAATTCATGGCATTCGCTGCCATGGAACCCGAATTTGAAGCCTTAAATTGCAAATTGATCGGCCTGTCCATTGACAGCACCTTCAGTCATATTGCTTGGCTGCGCACGATCAAAGAAAAATTTTGTGTGGGCGACATGAGCAACGCAGAAGTGACCTTCCCTGTCATCAGCGACCTGACCATGGAAGTATCCAAAGCCTATGGCATGCTCCAGCCTGCGGCGAGCCAAACCCAAGCCGTACGTGCTGTTTTCGTTATTGATCCGGAAGGCTTGGTTCGATCCATCCTTTATTATCCCATGAGCAACGGCCGCAACATGGCCGAAATTAAGCGGCTGTTAATCGCGCTGCAGACTTCTTCACGCTTCGGTGTCGCAACACCGGTGAACTGGCAGCCCGGCGATGATGTCATCGTACCGCCGCCGAACTCTTATGACCTTGCCAAAAATCGTATGGACAATCCCGACCCCAACATGGAGATCAAAGATTGGTTCCTCAGCTATAAGAAATGTCCTGAAGATAACAAGTAGCCGATTTTTTTTCATTGCTGTAGATAGGGGCGGAAAAGGCCGGCATTCAATACGGTCTTTCCCGCCCCGCCCCCTCCCCGCTTTGTCGGGATCAGAAACAGGCGACCTATGCAGAAAGGAATAGTATGAAACTTTGTTTAACCACTTCCGGTAAAGATCTTGATGCCCCCCTTGACGAACGTTTTGGCAGGGCTCCCTCTTTTATCGTTTATGATCTTGACGCCGACACCTTCGAACTTATCGACAACAAGCAAAACCTGAATGCTGCGCAAGGAGCCGGTATTCAAGCTGCCCAAACTGTCATGAATTCGGGAGCGAAGGCCGTAATTACCGGTCACTGCGGCCCCAAAGCCTTCCGCGTCCTCTCCGCCGCCGGTATCAAGCTTTACGGCGCACGAGCAGGAACGATTGCCGAAGCTATCCAACAGTATCGTGACGGCAGCTTGACGGTTATGGATGATGCCAATGTGGACGGTCATTGGGTCTAAACCGAAGATGCTGCATCGGCCTATGTGCCCCTTTTTTTATGAATCCGCTTCTTTAGGAGCGGTTACGCCCAAGTCCCAAACAGGAAATTCTCTATGAACATCGTTATTGCATCCGGCAAAGGCGGGACGGGAAAAACCACAGTCGCTGTGAATCTTGCGTCCGTATTGGAAACGTCAACGGCCTATTTGGACTGTGATGTGGAAGAGCCTAACGGGCATCTTTTTTTGAAAGCAAAATTGCACCATTCCAAACCCGCGCCTATACGCGTGCCCGTCGTCGACGAAGCCTTGTGCACGGGCTGCGGAGAGTGTGTGGAGGCATGCCGCTTCAACGCCTTGGCGTGCGTCGGGAAAACAGTCTTGGTCTTTAATACCTTATGCCATGGCTGCGGCGGCTGCACCTTGGCTTGTCCGGAGAACGCCATTACCGAAGTACCTCATCCTATAGGCGTCGTCGAAACGGGAACTGCCGGGACGATTCAATTTATACAAGGCCGGCTCAATGTGGGTGCCATCATGTCGCCTCCTTTAATCCGTGCCGTGAAAGCGGAAGCACCCGACGTTGACGTCGTCCTTTACGACGCGCCGCCCGGAACTTCCTGCCCCGTGATTACAACCCTGCGCGGAGCCGATGTCGTTGTGCTCGTCACCGAACCCACGCCTTTCGGTTTGCACGACTTGAAATTAGCGGTGGAAACGGTGCGGCAAATGAAACTTCCTTTCGGCGTCGTGATCAACCGCGCCGATATCGGCGATGACCGTGTCATCCGCTATTGTGAAGAAAACGAGATCCCCGTGTTGGCTGAGATTCCGAATAATCGCGAAGTGGCGGAAGCCTATTCCCGAGGTGTTATCGCAGTGGATGCCATCCCTTCGCTGCGCCGTATTTTCACGGATCTTTTCCAATCTATCCAAGCATTAGCGGGCAGCGTCGAGACATCCGATCCCGTCTCTGCACAGGAAGAGAGGACGTCATGAAAGAACTCATTGTTATCAGTGGAAAAGGCGGCACGGGCAAAACCAGTATTCTCGCCTCCTTCGCCGCGCTGGCATCTTCCAAAGTGCTTGCCGATTGCGATGTAGATGCCGCGGACTTACACCTGATCCTCGCGCCTACACCGGAATCAACCCATGAATTTTGGTCCGGCAACGAAGCACAAATTCGACAAGACGACTGCACCCGCTGTGGCGATTGTTTTGAATTATGCCGTTTCGAAAGCATTAACGCTATTCCCGCCGAACAGGGACTGCGCTATGAAGTGGATCCCACTGCTTGTGAAGGCTGCGGCGTCTGCTTCGATAGGTGTCCTGCCAACGCCATTGATTTCCCCGAAAGTCTTTGCGGTGAATGGTACCTATCCCAAACACGCTACGGTTCTATGGTTCACGCCCATCTTGGAATCGCCGCAGAAAACTCCGGAAAATTAGTCAGCCTTGTTCGACAGCAGGCAAAAGAGCGTGCTGTAAAGGAAGGCAAAGATTTGGTTCTCGTCGATGGCCCGCCCGGAATCGGGTGTCCCGTTATCGCATCTATCACGGGCGCTTCCCTCGTGCTCATTGTCACAGAACCGACGCTCAGCGGCGCCCATGACTTGAAACGGCTCGTGGAGTTAACCCAACATTTTCGTATCCCCGCAGCGGTCTGTGTAAACAAATGGGACCTCAACGAAGCCATGTGCCTGAGCATCGAAGAATCAGCCCGCGCCATGGGTGTGACCCCCGTCGGGCGCATCCGCTATGATGCCGCTGTCACTGCCGCGCAAGTTGCCGATAAAAGCTTGCCCGAATTCAACGGAAAAGGCGCTGCCGCAGATGTTGCCGCTCTCTGGGAACGCGTAAATCAATTGTTGGAACAAATCGGAGACTGATACATTTAGCTCTGATAAAAAATATGCTATGCTAGTGGGTACCCGTGCATTCGCACCGTATTTTCTAATCGAAACTTTCACATGAACACTATATTGGAGTGAAGCAAAAATAATGGAATCACAACCATTCTCCCAAAAGGCGCAAGAACGTTTTACACGGCCGAAGAATTATGAAGAACTGGAAGAACCCGACGGTCACGCGCGCATTACCGGTCCTTGCGGCGACACTATGGAGTTCTGGATTCACGTGGATGACGGCATCATCAGCGCTGCCTCTTTCACCACCACCGGCTGCGGTCCGTCGAAAGCTTGCGGCAGCATGACCACAGAATTGGCGGAAGGCAAGACCGTGCGCGAAGCGGGACGTATTACCCAGCAAGACGTGATAGACGCCTTGGAGGGCATGCCCGAAGAACATCAGCATTGCGCCCTTCTATCCATCAACACCTTGAGGGCGGCGCTCGCCGATTTTATGGCACGCTTGGCCGCTCGAGAAACAGCAGCCGATGCGCCGGCAGGCGAACAGGAAAGCGCCTGCTCCACCTGCGACAAGGAATCCTGTTCAGCGAAGAATAAAAGCGCCAATGAATCCTTAGAGGACTTTTTGGAACGGCAGGCACTGGAAGCGCGTCTCTGCAAGATTAAACACAAGATCCTCGTCCTATCCGGTAAAGGCGGCGTAGGCAAAAGCACCGTGGCGGTGAACATTGCCGTTTCCCTTATGCTTGCAGGCAAACAAGTGGGCTTGCTCGATGTGGATATTCACGGACCAAGTATCCCGAAAATGCTGGGCCTTGAAGGAAGCTCCGTACAAAATAATGAAGGTAATATCGTGCCCGTCGAGATGGGCTCCCTTAAAGTCATTTCACTGGGATTTTTCCTGCGCAATCAAGACGACGCAGTGATTTGGCGCGGCCCCATGAAAATGGGCGTGATCAAACAATTCATAAAAGACGTGGAATGGGGCGAGCTAGATTATCTCGTCGTAGACTCACCTCCCGGAACAGGCGATG
>JAAYJI010000143.1 GCA_012523015.1 Candidatus Hydrogenedentota bacterium | reverse complement strand
CCATTGTACTGATCCTGATCGCGCTGCGTTTATTCTTCTATCGGCTCTGTGCCATTCCCGTATCGGAGCAAAATAAGGATGTCGATCATTTATTAGTATCGTTCATCCGCTACGGGCTGCATATCCCGCTGCTGCGCGGCTCTCCCATTCGCTGGCGTAAACCTGCCCGAGGCGATCTGGTCTTCTATTCTGCAAAAGTCGCCGATACCAAAGAATGGTTATTCCTCGTAGGACGAATCGCCGCGACGCCGGGCGAACAAGTCGGCTTTGAAAATGGAGCGTTACTCATCAACGATACTCCCATGACCTTGCCTGCGCCTGCCCCCAAGACCTATGAATCTATCGCCACGGAAGCGCCCTATGGGCGAAACAAATCAAAAGCTTACAGCGTGGTGCCGGAAAACAGTTACTTCATTTTGAGCGATGCTCAGGGCTCGTCGGATATGACGCTGGACAGCCGGATATGCGGCTGGGTACCTGAATCTGATATTCAAGGCAAAATATCGCTCTGCTGGTGGCCTTTAAAACGCCGGGGCAAACGGTAAAATACAGGAACACCCGCGCTATGGCGGCAACCCCCTACGGTATCTATGTCCACGTTCCCTTTTGCCACAGTCTCTGTTCTTACTGTGATTTTGTGCGTTATCTGTATAAAGCAGACGATCTTGAGGCGTATCTGAGGGCGCTCTGTCGGGAGATCGATACCTATGACGGCGACGTTTCGATCAAGACCATTTTTTTGGGGGGAGGCACCCCATCCTTACTTTCCGAAACCCAATTGGAAAAGATTTTTTCCGCCCTACACCGCAAATTTAAGTTTGCGCCAAATCTTTCCCGGCCTGAAATCAGCATGGAAGTTAATTCCGAAGATGTCACCGACTCCCGTGTGAAGATCTGGAAAAGCTTGGGCGTTAATCGCATCAGTGTGGGCGTACAAAGTTTTGACGATGCAACGCTTATCCGCATGGGTCGGCGCCATGACGGAGCAAAGGCACGCAAGGCGATTGAGACGGTGGGACGTCATTTCGACAATTGGGGAATGGATTTGATCTTTGGCGCGTCATCAAGAAATACCTGGATGGAAAGCCTGCGCATTGCGCGCGCCTATAATCCGCCCCACATATCAACCTATGAGCTCAGTTATTGTCCGGGCACCCCCCTCTACGCGGAGCGGGACACAAAGCTTGATGAGGATCTTCTCCTTGGTCTTTATCAGGACGCACGGTTGGTTCTAGAGGATTATGAGCATTACGAAATATCCAATTTCGCGCAAAGAGGCTTTCAATGCCAACACAACATCACTTATTGGACGAATGAATGGTATCTGGGCTTTGGTCCGGGAGCCTACTCTTTTGCCGATCATTGCCGTATGGTAAATACCTCGGATTTGCCAGCTTATGTCCAAGATCCATTACTGAAAGCGGAGCGCTTACAGCTTTCCACCGAAGAAGAACAGGTGGAAACGTTGATTCAACATTTTAGACTCCGTGACGGACTGGATCCCAACTACTTCCACCGTCGTTTTGGTGTGGATGTGCATCGCAGTTTCGGCACCCAATTGAAACGATTGATCGAACGGGGATTATTGGAATACAAAGGGGACAAGATATGCCCCACGGAACAGGGCTTTTTCCTTAACGACGAGATTGGCTTAGAGCTGCTTCCCTAAGGCGAAAAGAATCCTATGCAACGAGCGCCACTCATACCGAAGCGGGGAATATGGTCTTTTATTTGGAATCAATTGGCAGCATCAAGTTCTTGCGCAGCTTGCGAGCGTTTTTCGATTTCGTCCTCGGGCATGCCTGCGCAAATGCCGGCTTCACTCTCACGAATAACAGCCTTCTTCTCAGAAATAGTGAGCGGAATGCCGGCCTCTTGCTTGATCTCAATAATTAAATTAGAAAAATCGTCAAAGAGATCCGAGGCTTCCCAACGTGCCTTGTCCAAGTAAGCAACGGCTTCAAGGTGACGCCCTTCCTCACGCATGTCCAAGGCTTCCATGCGCATTTTCCTGCCTTCTCCGAAAGGATCGTTGATGCTGCTCCAAACGGCGCGCGCCTGTTCCCAGAGATCTGAGGCTTCGTTGTTCAGGCGTTCTGCCTCTTCTTGATCGCCTGCTTCCCGTGCTTTCTTGCGCAGATTGGAGGCGAGCTTTTCTAAAATAAAGCCTTCATTTCTGGCAATAAATCGAGGAGCTACCTCCTGCACCACAGGATTATCGGGATATCTGGCGGCATAGTCTTTCCAGCCGACAAGAGACTCTTCATACTGACCGTTTAATTCTAAGCAGAGGAAGAGTTGTCGGGGCACATACTGCTCATGGGGGAAATGTACCGCTTCTGCCAAATATTTTACCGCGTTGGGATAATCTTTTAGTTTTTGTTTATAGATAGAGAATCCGAGGTCGAAATATAATTTCGAGTTTCTGGAGTTTTTGCGGATACCGTCCTTCAAAAAATCAACGGCGACATAATAAAAGCGTTCTTTTTCGCCCAGGCATTTTTCATATTTGGCGTGCCATTCGCGCAAAGGCCACGGCGTATCGGGCATACGGGCTGTGGCATTATAAGCCAAGTGCCAAGCGCCGATGAGATAGGCATCGATAAATTGCGGATCCAATGCCACACAGGTACGCATGAGGGTAATCATCCGATAGGTGTTCCCTTGATGCCAATAGCGATCCACTTCAAGCCACACAAAGTTGGCGGCAACTTTTCGGAATCCAAAAAAGAAATTGAATAGGTTCACACCGCCCGCTTGCGCTTCTGCGTATTGGATATCTTGGGCAAAGCGTAATTTGCGTTCTCTAACGAGGGATAAGAATTCTTCGCGCAAGGGAGCTGCTTCTTTACTGCGCGCAAAATTCCACAGCTCTTTATCGTGTGTATAATCACTTGCGATTACACTGAGTGCGCTGATTGGGGCTGTGTTGGATTCGTCTTTAGGCGGTATAAGCCCTGTCATTTCCGGCAAGGTATCGACCACTTCCGCACATTGGTAGAAAAGATCAAAGTCGGCGGCGACAGCCCTGTCTTCTTGGAAAAGCCGGTCGTTGACTGCAAAGGCGAGAATCCATCTGTAAAAAGCCTCAGATTGGCGCAAATGCCGAAGATGCAGATTTAACACAGCGCCTATCGCCAAGGTGCCTATAATAAAGGCAATGATGATAGTTCGCTGGATATTTTTGGACAATGCCGACATTATACCTCCTTGCGCCAGAAAACTAGGTAAGCACAAGCAAATCCAGCCAATCCATAAACCATACCGTAGAGGATCAAATTGGGTATTAACACATCAGCAGGCGGATCATTAGGCTGCCCGGTAACAATTTGCGTACTCAAACTGAAGTTTTGCAAATTGGGCAAAATAGCATAGAGCCCGGATGCGATATCGCCGATGATTTTGTCTAACATCTGACCGGTCTGACCGGCTCTATGTTCTACGTCTTTTAAATACTCGGTTAAATTACCGGTGATGTACAGGAAAAGACCGCCAACGGTGGGCACTAACGGCGAGCTGGCGGCACAGGAAAGGGCAAAGGTGAAGGCAGAGATAATAACGAATTGGAAGTAGGTGAGCAATAGACTCCATAACAGCAACGTGGGCATGACCCCCTGCCGCAAATAGAGGGCCATAAAAAAGAGCATGCCCATGAGCAAAAGATTCACGATAATGATCAATTGCGCGCCGAGAAATTTCCCCATCAAGTACTGTATACGCCGCACCGGTTTGGAAAGAATGGTATAGATAACTTTATTTTCCACTTCTCCCGGCACAACGGACGCGCTGATATAAATGGTAATGAGCGCGCCGAATATGGCTATAGCCGTCACACAAATATCTTTGATCAATTTGAGATTGATGTCTGTTTCCGTCGTAGGATCAAGGAAAGAAGAAATAAAGCTGGATCCAAAAATTACGAGAAGACTCAAAACAAGGAAACCGATCAGTACTTTTTTGCGGATGCCTTCTCTGTAGGTATACATGGCAATACTCGCCGGACCCGAAAAAAACGAAAAAATCCTGTTCATATTCAATTATCTCCGTGCTGCTTCGGCCGCACCAACGACACGCACAAAAAGTTCTTCTAGACTCTCCCGACGCGGAGTAACACTTAAAATCTGCAAGGATTTGGATTTGCACAGATCCAAGACTTCTGACATAGCGGAGGGACTTTCCAATCGTAATTTCAACCGCGTGCCGATATGATCTTCCACCTTAAAACCGGATTGGGTCATATCTTGCAGGATCGGCTCCGTCGCGCCGTCCACTTCAATGAGCATATCACGCTGTGTCAGCAAATCATCCACGGCGCCGATGGTCTGTAAGACCCCTTCAAATAAGATGCCCACACGGTTGCTGATCATCTCCACTTCCAACAATTCATGGCTGGAGATGAGCAAGGTCTTCCCTTCGCTGCGCAATTGCAACAAAATGTCGCGGATCTCTTTGCGCGCAATCGGATCCAATCCGGTAGTCGGCTCATCAAGAATTAAAATATCGGGATCGCTGATCAGCGCCTGCGCCAAACCAATACGTTGACGCATTCCTTTGGAATAGCCGCGCAGCATTCGTTTGCGTGCGTGTTTCATCCCCACCATTTCCAAGGTCTGATCAATTCTGCGTTTGAGATCTTTGCCTTTGAGTCCGTAGAGCCGACCATAGTAATGCAAGATCTCCTCGCCCCGCAAGAAATCGGGATAGTATGCCCCTTCAGGCAGGTATCCGATATGCCGTTTAATCGCGCTGGAGTCGATAGCCTTGCTGCCCATGATTTCGATGGTGCCTGAGGTCGGAAAAATTAAACCCAAGAGCATCTTGACGGTTGTCGTTTTTCCTGAACCGTTGGGACCGAGGTAGCCAAAGATTTCTCCCTGTTGAATTTCGAGATTTAAATCTTTCAAGGCATGCACATCTTGTCCACGAAATGTGCTCTCATAAATTTTGTTTAGATTTTCTACCTTAATGATGGGTGCCATGCTTTTCCACCTTTCTTGTCAATAATGGAAATGGGCTTTCGAAACGACCGGAACCATGCCTCCGCCGGTATTTATGCAAGAGCCGCGTGTTGCAATCAACAAGGTGTTGAAGTATTGTCGGCAGTGCCGCGAACTTCTCATTGTTGAACTGTGAATGATATCAGACACATGATTATTTTTGCAAAAGGAAACACAAAACCTGTCGCGTCTCCATTCTTGAGTTTCTTATAGGGACGTAAAATAATTTGCTCCCATCAAGGATTGTTAAAGTCTGTGACCGCCTTAACAATTTCCTTCCAGACACTCCTCGATGATCTCGGCGTCGGGAACAAAGCCATCCCACGATGCCAAGACATGACCATCTTCCACCAAGACCAGTCTGAAGGGTTCGTTTTCAATAAGTCGGAAATATAAGAGTGCCCGGTCTCCAATAGAATGCAAGGGAAAAATAGGATTGGTCTCAGCGCGGAACTCATCCAATTCTCCAAAGTTTTCCTCGTAGCACAGGGCAACCATGGGCGGCATATCAATATTCATAAACAATTCATTGAGTTCCGGCACCTTGTCTTTGCATTCGGGACAGGAACTACTGAGAACAGGTACCAAATGAATCCCTTCCGCGAGATTAAAATATCCTTCATTCATAAATAGTTCAAATTGGGCAAAAATGCCCGTCTCGCCGGAGCCGTCTTCTATGAGGGCGGCACTGTCAAAAGTCCTCCACGCGTAACCGGCGCAGGCTGAAGATACAATTATCGATAGCGCCAATCCGACCACGCTATGCCGAAGCTGCCACGAGAAACGGCTCTCTTGCACTGAAGCGTCCTGATCCTTGTCTGCCGCGTCGGGGGATTTCTCCTTGCGAAACAGAACCAAGTGCCACAATATATAAATACTGCCGGTGAAAATGAGTATATTTTTTATAATAGAAACAGGCGGCGACATTTTAAAAACGGGGAAACAACCGCAATCCTCAAGTCCATTCACTTTCCAAGCGTAGGCAATCAATACCGTGAAGAATACGGTAATTAACTGAAGCCCAATAATAGTCAGGCCTTTTAATCGCACACCGAAGACCAAGAGCATCCCCAGCGCAATTTCCAAAAAAATCGTAAACAATACGGAGAGCTGTATCATTTGCGGCGAAACAACCACCTTATACCCTGCCATAAGAACAGCGAACTTATCCACATTCAGAAATTTGGGAATAGCGCCCGCGATAAAATAAAAGCCAATAAGGCACTCTATAGCGCGTGCCACACGCATTTTATTAAAGACAAAATTATTCATGTATAGCTTCACTCTATTTATTTTAATAACGTTATAATCAAGGTTTAGATGACAGCCCAAGACAAAACAGTTGTTTCAATAGGACTGTTCTTTAATACGCAAAAGTTGCGTCATAGCGGCTCATTTTGAACACAGTCAAGAATTCTTTTCTTGCATGTCAACCCCGTTAAAAATAATCTTCAAGCCTTTGAGGCTTTCGTTTCGGACAAAATTTAAGCTTACGTTTTCAGGTGCAGACGCTTTTATCGTAAGCACCTCATCCTCTACAGACCATTCTACCTGAACGGTGCCTTCCGTTCGGGCTGTGCTGCCTTTTGCCCAAGTCAATCCACAAAGATGGGGGCTGATGGTATATGCTTGTCCGCCCGGACTCTCTTGAACAATACCCAAAATAATACGGTTCAGAAAGTAAAGAGGTGACGACGACCACGCGTGCGTGTGACTTCTGGTCGGGAATTTACCGATATAATTCAAGGCGCCGGCAAAGGTTTCCCACACAGAGGTCGCGTCTAGGGCGACCATAGGTTCATAGGCATCTCGAATCCATTGCACGACCTCTTCCTTCATCCCCATCTTTTCCAGGGTGGAAAATAAATACAAGAGCGCAAAAGGTGAGCCGATAGCCGTCATATTTTCCGGTTGTTCGGCGAGGTAGGTCTTTAACAGATCAATTTTATCTTCAGGAGCAATGTCATAGAGCAAGGAAAGAAACACATTGTGCAGTGAAATCTTTTCACTCATTGCGCCGTTGTTGTGAACGCTGTCAGGATACATATTCAGTTCATCCTGCCAGAGTTGATTTAACGCTGATTTCAATTGTTCACGATAGGCGCGGAGCCATTCCTTGTCTTCGTCCTTATTTAACAGGTTGGCGATCTTCAGTGCTGCATCAATGGCGCCGACCGCGAACATGCTGTTGTGGGTAACGGTCGCGTGGTTATCGTCAATACCGGACCAATCGAACAAATTCCAAAACGGAACGCTGAAAAGTCCGCGTTCATCCGTATATTCCGCCGCATTGCGGAGATTCTTCATGGCATAGGGGAAAACCCATTCCAAGAAATCCGTATCACCGGTAAATTCGTAATAGTCCCAAATCATGATGTTCCAGAGGAAACCCCACACCGGAATAATAGTCTCCCAAGTGGACGGGACTTGACACTGCACCAATGGGTAGTGATCCAAAGAGAAGGCGGCGAGGCGTATACATCGTTTGGCAATGTCTGCATGCCCAAAGGCGGGATAATTGAACAGCGCCTCATTGCGTGCATCGCCCACCCACAAGGTCTGTTCGTAGAGGGGGCAATCGGTAAACACATCTTCCATGCACAGTTTCAAGGTATGGGCGGAAATGGCCCAAATACGATCTAATAAAGGCTCGCTGCAGGTAAAACTCCCCTTTTCCTCAACAGGATAGGTAGATTCGATTAATTGAATCTTTTTGATCTGCGCAGGGCGCCTTTGGTTCCGTAAAGTAATGAATAAATAACGTTGGGAACGGCGCATCAGACTGGTGAATCGGTTTTTCCCTTCTTTGCAGGTATAGCGCATGCCGTTACGGTATCGTTCTGTAAATTGCACCGATCCGTCAGGCGCGATATATTCCACGCCGAAGAAATCAAGAATCAATCCCTCTTCCGCTTCAATTTCAAAGGTGTAATAGCCCACATTTTGTTCGCCCAAATCACAAATAAGCTCTACATCCCCTGCTTCAGAGGGCAGCACCCTCAGCGTTTCCAATTCCTTGTTATTGTTCACTGTGAATTCTATATCCGCTTCAACCCCTTCCAAAACGTGGCGTGTTTGGAAATCATAATAGGGTGACGGCGTCATTTCATCGGCGTCAACAATTCGGGCGCGGTCTTTCATTGCCTCAGCAAAAGTTTCTAAGAGCGGCGGCTTCCTCAGCTCATCATCCACCACCCGGCGAATATGTTTTTCAATGCGCTCTTTTTCTGCAGGCTCCATGAGCGCCCATTGGTAATCGGCAAAACGATAGGCTATATCTCGGGAAAAGGGGATAAAACTCCAGGGACTCTCAACAGAAGCATTGAGGGGATTTTCCAAAGTCATGGGAGTATCCGAAACAAGGCATAATTGCGTATCGTTGCGCCAATGTCCCCAATATTGGGTCAACACCACATAAAGCAGATGCTTTCCGGGCTCGAGCTCAAAACGATTATCCCGCGCTTTATTACCATCTATGAGTGCAGTGTTCCCGTCTGTATCCACAATAATGGTGCCCCCATCGGGCACGTTGATGACAGTCGAAAACGCGCCTGTTATAACGGTCTGATTATTGGAAAATAGGACATCGTCGTAGCACCATTCTGCCGTGGGGAAAATGAAACTCTGTACTACCGGTTTTCGCAACACATTGGTTGCGATAAGGGATTTCACGGGACGCGGTATGGCGGTTAAGAAAGGGCAGTCCCGCTCTTCAAGATTGGTCCAGGGCGCGGTATCGGCAGTATAGCGGCGCACGGCCTTTTCAAAAGAACCCGGTGCCCGTCGCGCATCGTAAAATTCAAAAGGTCCCATTTGCACCGATTGCTTCGCTGCGAAACGCTGCCACGCAGGAAGGTCGCGCACCTGCCAGCTTTCATCTGTACCTAAGACAAAAAGTGCGCCCGCTGTATCTTTTACCTCCAACTGTGCCAAGAGTCCTGCTTCCTGAGGTACTTGATGGAAGGTGCCGATACCAAAAAATTTGGCTATGATTCGAATACTGTTCGCGCCCTCACGCAGATAAGAGGATACATCGATTTGATCGTATTGGTAATGTTCGGGCCAGCTGCGCGAAGGTCCGTCATTGACCCACGTATCATTAATATATAGGCGATATCGTGTGTCTGCCGTTATTTTAAGGATAGCGGAAGCGGGATTCTTGAGATCAAAGTCCCGTTGCGCTTCGATGGTGTCGTTGTACAGCTTGTAATCACCGCGCTGCGCCCATATCCAAGAGGCTTTCCATTCCATATCTGTATTCATTGCCGCTGCTCCGAAAGATACAAGGATTAAGTAGGAACATACAATACCCATTCGCCACACTCGTTTACGACAAAAAGGCCTACACATGTTGATTCCCTTGCTTGTGTTGAGGTTACAGAAAAGTTGATCCGGTGGACAGGGGCATTATGAAAAAGCCCCTGTCCAACCTATAAAAGACTCTTACATAACGAGATGTTGTCAGGTTAATTTTGGCAGCTCATAGCCTTCACGTCTTTCCAATTGGAGCATGGCGTCTCCTTCGTCACAATTGGTAAAGCGTTCCGCCTTGGGATCCCAGTGGAGACTTTCGCCGACACGCCCAACTGCACGGGCAATGTTGACCAAATAACACATGGTGCTGCTCCGTTGCCCATATTCAATATCGGCCGTACATTTATTTCTGGATTTAATGCAATCCACCCAATCGGCGATATGGGGCTGCGTTTCTGCCACTTGCAGATGCCCGGGATTATCGGGACTACTGAGTAATTCTTCCGGGTCTAGCTTAATTTTGTCCCGGTTGATTTCTATGGTTCCATTTTCACCTTCAAAGATACAGCCGAGTCCGGGGCCATAATTCGCGTCAAGATGAAGCAATACTTCCGTTCCGCTTTCATATTTCATCGTGACCTTGGCGCGGGGTCCTCGTTTGTCTTTAACCATATCATAATAAGGTTCGCCCGTTTCGCTGGGATCGGGTTGGCGATCTTCATCGGAATAACCGCGTCGAACCGATACGGGCTCTTCCAGAATGATTTCCACAGGACCGGTCTCATCGGTTCCCAGTCCCCGCTGCAGCTGGTCGTAGCTGTGGGTGCCCCAGCCTGTAACGCCGAAGGACATGCCGCCGCCATCATATTCCAGCCAATTATTCCACCAATAATGAAGATGTTCATGATAGGGTCTCAGTTGGCATTGGTTC
Organism: Candidatus Hydrogenedentota bacterium; assembly: GCA_012523015.1. Lineage (NCBI taxonomy): Bacteria > Pseudomonadati > Candidatus Hydrogenedentota > Candidatus Hydrogenedentota bacterium. Next base: position 3,491 of record JAAYJI010000143.1, on the reverse strand, counting down.
GTCCAAACATCCCACCAATCCGCACGTCCACCATCAGGCATTTCTTGGGCTTCTTTATCTTCCCAAGTGAGACCGCCAATAAAATTGGGGGCAAGCACACGTTTAATTTTACCGATGGCGCCATTTTTAACCAGATCACTGGCCCAGTTATTAAGCGCTATGGATCGCTGTTGCGTGCCCACTTGGGTAACCGATTTAAAATGTCGGGCGCAATTAACCATTTCTCTGCCTTCCGCAACGGACAGGCACATGGGCTTTTCAATATAGACGTCTTTCCCCGCTGCCATAGCCAGACAGGTGACCCATGCGCGGGCATGGGTTGTCGTTTCTACCATGACCCCTTCGCATTTCTCTTTTTCCAGCATCTCTTCCAAGTCTAAATAGCCATTGCAGGTGATGCCTCGGTCGGCCAGTGCCTTGCGTGCAGAATCCACCCGTGGACCGAAACAGTCACAGACCGCAACAATGCGAACTTGAGGCATCTCCAACATGGTGGCAACAATGTCTCTTGAACGCCCTCCCAGCCCGACGATAGCCACATCAACCACTTCATTGGCGCCGGGTCCGCTCCGCCCTAAGGCTTATGCCGATATGATCAGCGGCGCCGCAGCAATGGTACTTTTCAGGAAACTCCGTCTATCCATTGTTTATGATCCTTTTTTTAATTGCGTTATATGTGTCCCTGCACAAAGACTCACACAGAGAATCTGTGTCGTGGACACTCCATGACCTGAATACCCTATTATAGAGAATCCTATTTCAGATAGAAAATAATTTGAGGGATGGGAAAGGAATAAAAATCTCGTCTTCATTGAATTTGACGAACCAATCCGTTATTTGCTACACTATTCCTCTAAGAGTACCAGAATCAGAAACAGAATGTCCTATCTGTACCCTGATTCCTTCGAGAGGGAATATTCTCACTTCCAATTTCGAACAAGGTTGCCTGACCTATCTAATTCTTCTTTTGGGCAGGCGTGTTTTTTCGGGTTGGATATCTTGATAAACCTTAAGCAACCATAAAATAACGATAGGCTCAGCAATTGCATGTTTGATAACTTGGCGAAACGTTTGGAATCTGTCTTTAAGACTATTCGCGGACAGGGTCGCCTCACAGAAGCGAATATGCGTGAGGCATTGCAGCAGATACGCAATGCGCTGCTTGAAGCCGATGTCAATATACAAGTAACGAAAAAGTTCATCGCCAACGTTCAAGAAGCGGCACTGGGACAAGAAGTACTTGCAAGTATTCATCCCGGTCAGCAGATCGTTAAAATTGTTCATGATGAACTTGTCCGATTGATGGGCGAAAAGAACGCGCCGCTGGCGCGTGCGCCCAAAGCGCCGACCTTGATCATGCTGGCCGGTTTACAAGGTCAGGGTAAAACGACGAGTGCCGGCAAGTTGGCAGTACACCTGAAGAAATCAGGTCATAAAACGCTTTTAGTCGGAGCCGATGTGTACCGGCCTGCCGCCATCAAGCAGCTTGAAATTGTTGCGAAACAAGCAGGCGCTGAAATGTTCAGTCTTGGCGAAAATGCAGACCCCGTTGAGACCTGTTTGATGTCGCTGGGCGAAGCGAGTATGCGCGGCTGTGATACGGTTATATTTGATACGGCTGGACGGCTTCATGTTGATGAAAAAATGATGCTTGAAGCGCGTCTCATTGCCGAACAGTTGAATCCCCATGAAATTTTATTTGTAGCCAACGCCATGACCGGGCAGGACGCGGTGAACTCAGCGCGTCAATTCCATGAGGCATTGCCCCTTACCGGCGTGATCCTCACCCAGATGGATGGCGATGCCCGAGGCGGCGCAGCGATAAGTCTCATTGAAGTGACCGGCTGCCCCATTAAATTTGTCGGTGTTGGCGAACATCTTGATGCCTTGGAGCCTTTCCATCCGGAACGGATGGCAGGCCAGATTCTGGGCATGGGCGACATTGTCTCCCTCGTTGAAAAAGCCCAGCAGGTGGTGGATCAAGATAAAGCGGCGCAGATGCAAAAAAAGATGCGCAAGGGCGATTGGGATCTTGAAGACTTTTTGGATCACATGCGCCAACTGAAGAAAATGGGCAGTATGACGGATTTGCTGCAAAAGATTCCGGGAATCAACAAAATGATGCCGCAAGGTGGTATGGATATGGCAGAAGATGAGCTAAAACATACCGAGGCAATCATTTTGTCTATGACCCTGAAAGAACGTCGTAATCCGAACTTGATCAACGGCAGCCGACGCCGGCGCATCGCTGACGGCAGCGGCACCTCCGTTCAAGAAGTAAACATGCTGCTGAAAGAGTTTCAGAAGATGAAACAAATGATGAAACAAGCCATGAAGGGTGGAAAAGGCAAAAAACGCGGTCGTACGCCCCACGGCCCCATGCCCCCCTTTCCGGGTTTTTAATATACTTACGCCGATGCGGTGGGCATGCAAGTAGCGGCAGCCCATTCCGGCACGGCCCTTATACTTTTAGTTATTAGTTGTGGATTTTTGCGTGGCTCAAGCCACGGAGAGGACATTTATGGCGACAGTAATTCGTTTAAAACGCGGCGGCAGAAAAGGCAAACCTTACTACCGCATTGTTGTGCAAGACTCACGTGCCCGTATCCAAGGGCGTGACTTAGACGTATTGGGATTTTATCATCCGACGGCATCCCCCCAAGCGGTAACCGAAGTGGATACCCACAAATCTTTGGATTGGCTTGGTAAAGGCGCTCAACTATCCGGTACGGTTCGCAGTATCATGAGCAAAACCGGTGTAATGCAGCATTTCCACGAAGGGACCTGTCCGGAACCTGAATCCTCCATAGTCAATATCAAAGGCGATGTGGTGGAAAAGAAGGGCTATACGCCGCCTCCGCCGCCCCGTGCAGAACCGGTAAAAGAAGAAGTTACCGAGTCTGCCGCGGAAGAAAATGCTGAAGAAGCGCCCGCCGAAGAAACAGCAGCCGATGACGCTCCCGCAGAGGCGGTCGCCGAATCTGACTCGGAGCAGGCTGAAACGGACCAAGCATAATGGCTTATCGAGAATTAGTAGAGTTTATTGCAAAGAAATTAGTAACCCACCAAGAATCGGTTCAAGTGCGTCTTATCGAAGGTGAAGCAGGTCAAACGCTTCAGCTCAGCGTAGATGATTCCGATATTGGCGGCATTATTGGCCGTAACGGCCGGACCATTAAAGCGATTCGTACCTTGCTCTTTGCGGCGTCTACCAAATCGCAAACAAAAGTGGGGTTGGAAGTGATCAACACCACTGACGGCAAGAATGCATAATCGCTGGCGCGAAATTGGACACGTGGTCGCCGTAGAAAGTGCGCAACGAAGCGTGCGCATCAAGGCGACACCAAACGGTCTAACTGAATTTGAATCTCTGGATCGATTTTGGCTGGATATAGGCACGGGAAATCCCTTTTGTGTCCGTATTGCAGACAAACAATTCCTTCGTAATCTGGTAAAGATACGCTTCACACCCGGCTTGAGTAAAGATATGG
>JAAYJI010000142.1 GCA_012523015.1 Candidatus Hydrogenedentota bacterium | reverse complement strand
TTCACCCTCTTCGACGGGTTCGCCCTCTTCAACCGGCTCGCCTTCTTCGACAGGTTCACCTTCTTCGACGGGTTCGCCCTCTTCGACGGGTTCGCCCTCTTCAACCGGCTCGCCCTCTTCAACCGGCTCGCCTTCTTCGACAGGTTCACCCTCTTCGACGGGTTCGCCTTCTTCGACGGGTTCGCCTTCTTCGACGGGTTCACCCTCTTCTACGGGTTCACCTTCTCCGGGTTCGCCCTCTTCTACGGGTTCGCCTTCTTCGACGACAGGTTCACCGGTAATGGCGACGGATCCGCTTTGGAATACTGTATCTAAAGCTGCGAACGAAGCATTTGCCACCATGGACGTCTGGGGCACGTCGGTTATAGTGATTGCTGCCGTTACTCCCGGATCCCCTACGACATCGAAGCTAATTTTTACAGCCTCATATTCTCCCGGCGCTAATACTTCATGGGCGCTGGACATAAAGTCGACATAAAATGCAATGCCAAGCTGACCAACGTCAACATCGTCAGCCAGTGTTTGTATTGCCGGCGTATACGCTTCTAAACCGCTGCCTAAAGATGCAGACACATACTGCAATTCAGTGGGATCGAAAGCCACGCTCAGCAGAAAACCAATTTCATTCCCTCCTGTGGCAACCAAATATACAGGAACATCTACAGCCGTTCCGGTATCTGCAGAGACTTCCGCGATTGTCAACGACCTTACCGGCTCCGGTTCGCCTTCTATGACCGGCTCACCTTCTTCGACAGGTTCACCCTCTTCAACCGGCTCACCTTCTTCGACGGGCTCACCTTCACCATCGTCTTGCTCAAAGAATGCCACCAACGTGGAATCTAGCCAAACATCAACACTAACGTTCTCGTCATAACCGTGCTCATTTCCATTGAGTTCCCACTTAACAAAGTGCCAGCCCGGAGCGGCGATAGCTTGTACCTCGACTGCAGAGCCGGCGCCATAGGCATGGGTACCCGGCGCGGGAATCGTTGCGCCATTACCATTGACGGATAGCGTTAATTCAGGTTGTTTGAAGTTTCCGACCACGCTGCGGTCTTGATCCATGGTGAGAAATATCTCTGTATTATAGGGAAATGCTTCTCCGACATCACCGGTCCAACCTAAGAAGTTAGCTCCGCCTTGGGGGAAACAAAATAATTTAATGTCATATCCGGCGACGGCGGCCACTTCATATTCTCCCGGAGGGGGAAAAATAATTCCCAAGGACGCATCGCTTATCCCAATGGTTAGCGTGTGGGCGCTGGCTCCAAAGACGGCCACAAGCTCATAATTTTGATTCATGGGAAGTAACCGGCTAAAAAGTTCTCCGCCTTGCGTTCCTTGCCATCCACCCCAATAGGATCCGGTATCGGGTGTGTTTGCCAGTTGTTCCGACTCACCTGCCTTATATCCCCAGGTTCCAACGGGCGGTTGGGTCGTTCCGGTTCCGTCTCCATCGTGGGTAAGCGTTATTGTAAAATCACCTTCCACAAATACAGCGGTCACCGATTCATCATTGTTTATTACAATGGTGGTTGTAGGCGAGTTAGGATTGGCAACATTGCCTACCCAGTGAGAAAATACAGAACCGCCGCTAATTTTAAGAGCGTTTAGCTCAACGACTTTCCCGGCTTCAAAACGATACTCACCGGGATCGGGACTTGTGTTACCCAAGCCGTCGACTGAAAGCGTCAATACGGGCGCATCACAAGGAGCAACCTCTTCAATGTTTACGTCATATCCGGCGGCCTCTAAGTCGGGGACATAGGTACAGACACTGACTTTATTGAGTGGATTCCCTTCCAAGTCTATGGCGAGACCCGGTTCTGCACTCAAATCGAGCAATACTTCAATATCGGTAATTTGATTATAGGACAGGGCAAGGTCTTCTAAGCCTACAAACACCGACCAATCAATAAGGGCGAGATCATCATCATCAATATTGCAGTAAGCAAAGCCGAGTTCTCTCAAGTTAGTAAATCCATTAACAACGTCTATGCCGTTTGTAATGTTTACCATTCCTAGATTTAAGGCTTCTAAATCTAAAGCTGCCAAGGGGGCAATATCTAAGGTAATCGCTGAGGAATGAATCGTCAATTCAGCCAGTTTTCCCATCCCTGCAATGGTGTTGATCGCAGCATTGGTAAGGCTGTTTTGATCGCCGGGTTCCCAGCTAAAATTAATTATAAAGAGGTGACTTACGGGCGCGTCGCCGTCTGCGAGCACTTGGATGTCCCCATCATCAATTCCCATATTCAGAAAAAACAGACCGAATAAGTTAGGCAGGTCTGCAATGGGCGCTAAACTCTCAATATCTCCATTGCCCAAAAAAGCTGCCTGTAAATTGTCGGCTTCTTCTAAGCCGGTTAAATCCGTCACACCCTGAGGCATTGATTCCAAAGGATGAAAAGGATCTCCCACAAAGATGAGACCTCCTTCCACGTCATTGAGTCCCGCTCCCGCAGAGGAGAGACCATCGCCGATGAGCCAGTTACCGTCCACCGCGCCGGGTATCCCGTCGTTGCCGATGACTGCTTCAACGGCAGTCTCCAACATGGGGTCGGGCATCAACACATCACCGGGATCTCCCGCAGCGATGAAAGGCAACAAAGAAACAGCAAGTATTACTACGACTTTCCACGCATTCTTCATGATCAACCTCTCATTGTTTTTGAAATAAACACGCTATCCGTGCACAGTGTTTCTATTTGCTTCATTCTATAGAAAGCATTTTACGTTTTCAAGTTTAACGTTACAAAAGATAAGCAAGTATAGCTTTTAAAAGGCCGCTAAAACAAGACCTGCTACACATTTCATTATAATCTTTCAAAAATAAGATGATTTATAACAAGTATAAAAGGAACGAAGCGGTGAATTCGATTAAAATTTCATAGTTTGACGGCAATCCCGCCATTATTTACGGGGCGACTTGTTGTAAATACGAGATATCTCCCGTTTGTAAAATGACGTTAACCACGTTCAACACGTTGTGAATATCTTTGAAGTGGGTCAGGTTTTCCAGTAGATGGGTATAATCGAGAAAAATATTCAAACTCTCTACGAAAGCATTGTAGGTAGTTTGCAAAACTTCTAGGCCGCCCGGGATATCGATGTAATTCGCCAATACATCCATGGCATCAAGAGCGGCAGCCTGCGTATCAAGACCTGCCAAATATTCGTTGGTGTAGGCGGCGCCTTCCATGAGCTGCGTCCCCAGTTCACCAACACTTTTATAAATCATCATGGCCGTGTCATACTCACCGAGGGACTGATAATATTGCCCATAACCGAGCAAATCGCTTTTCATCTGTGTGATCAATCCATATTCATCGGTGCCGCCGTAAAAAGCCGCCACTGTATCTGCCAAGTCCGAGGACAGCCCTGCTGCCTGCAGCGCCGCACTGTGGTACCGGGCATTATCAAGACCGAAAGCGCCGGCCTGTTCCATACGTGATGCGAATTCGATGCCTTCCAGTGCGCCGGCGAAATCGCCCTTCGCAAAACGGAGCCGCGCATCCATATATCCTACCAATGCGTTATCGGGCGCCAAGGCACGCAAGGTGTTGAGTTGCTGCTGTGCCTCATCGTAGACGTCGGGATCGTTGACGAGCAGGCTCGCCAAAGCGAAGCGCAGTGCGGCATCGTCGGGATCTTGCTTGAGTGCTTCACGCAGCATATGTACGGCTTCGCCTTCAGGCAGGAAGCGGCTCATCCCGGTTATTTGTGCAGCGGTCAAGTGTCCTTCATCGAAGAGGCGCCGCGCCACGGCGGGATCTAAAGCGCCCCATCTTGCCAACATGGACAAGGCATCCGCCTGGCCGGCAAGAGCGGTTTCCTTCGCTTGTAAAACATCTTCAATTGTAAATCCGGGCGTGCTGTTTTCTTCTTCGGCTGCGGCAGCAAGGCGGGCGTCCTTGAGCACGGGCCTAGCAACAGCAAAAAGCTGATGCAGTTCATCGGTCCGCCTTGTGCCGGTCGGGCGGTGTTCCTCTTCTTGAAGGGAAGGTTCCGTCGAGGATGCGGATCGGGCGGAGGCTGGAACCGTAGTGCTGTCCGGCTTATGGAGAGCAAGTTCGCGATGATGGCCGCTCTTAGACTGAAACACAAGGATGGAGAACAAAGCGATGGTCAACACGAAGCTGGCCGCCATAGCGCTGCGCCAGTTCCAAGAAGGCTTCGTGCGCCTTCTTGCAGATGCTGTTTTCTCAGACTTAGGCAGAATATATAGCTTTGCCGTCTGCTGCTGTGCCGTGTCATGCACACGCTCTTGGATTGCTGTCAACAGCGCGGCGTCGGGCGTGTGGTTGCGCAGCGTATGCCCCAGATCGATGAGTGTATCTTCGAGGGGTGTCCTATCTGTCCCATGCTCTTCCTGCGCGATACGCAATTCCAATTCATCGGCGAGGTGAAGCCGCGGCGCTTGGATGCGCAGACTTTCGCCCAAGTCCTTAAGTTCTTGTTCTAAGTCTTCGGTATCTTCTTCGCAAGGAAAAAGGACCGCGCTTAGGGTTTCCTGCAATTGCACGGTCGGGCTTTGTGCACGCAATGCCGCGCCCAAGGCTGTCAAGGCTTGGGCTTCTTGTTGTAGATCTTCCAACTGCCTGCGCAGCGACGGGTCTTTCTCAAGACGATCTCGGATGATATGGCGGATGTCAGCCTCGGAAATACCTTCGAGGTAGTCCATCAACATGGCTTCCGTAATTATGGGACCGTCTTTTTTCACTGAATATCCGTTCTTTTATCTGTTTTCCGCCGCAACAAATTCAAGGCCCGGTGGCTGCGCGTGCGCACAGCGCCTTCAGTACTCTCTAGAACCTCAGCAATTTCTCGGAAAGAAAGTTGTTCAAAATAACGAAGCACAATCACCTCACGCATATCTATAGGTAATTCATTTACAAGCTGCAACAGTGCTCTTTTGCGTTCATCAGCGAGGATAGCTTCCATCGGATGGTCGGTAGCGGTTTGCGATAAGCTGCGCACACTGCCGTCCTCGCGGGTTTCATAGGCGTCGAGGCTCTCCATGTGCACTGTCTTTCGGCGTTTTAAGAGGTAGAGGCACATATTCCGTGCAATACACAACATCCACGGCCGAAAAACACGATCGCTGTCGAAACGTTCGCGGGCGGTGTAGATCCGTAAGAAAGTCTCCTGTGTTACATCCCGTGCACTTTCTGTACTGCCCAAAAAATGGAGACAAAATCGGAACAGATCATTTTGATATCTTTCGACAAGACCGAGCAAAGCGTCTTTGTCGCCGCCGCAGAGCATATTCATCAACTGTTCATCGCTGCATTCAGTGTAGCGTTTCATGAAGCCCTCCTTGCGCCGTGAACCACAGCTTCGTTCCGAGGTAATCATGACTCTCTCTGAATTGCACACAATCAGAGTACAATTCATCGGCGTTTTTTGTTACCGCCTTTTCAAGCCCTGTTTTCAATCGTGCCCAATCTTGATGATGAATCGTGTAGAAACCGCGTTTCACGTCTTAATTTTTTAACAGCTGCTCTCTTATTTGAACGGGTTGAAAAAAGTCTTTGCCCAAAAGTAGAGAACCCGACACAGCCTTATTCAATAAGGAGCATTACATACTCATTACAATCGTAGAAAAAGTGTTTAGGCTCCTCGTGCATCGAGCCACTCAATTATTTCTTGCGCATCAGGGCCGTAGGCGTCTGCCCCGATTTTTTTGCAGAAGTCCCAATTCAAGGGAGCGCCGCCAATCAAGACCAAGGTTTCCGGGCACTTCTCTTTGATTAATCGCGTCGCCGCCTCCATATGAATCATAGTCGTCGTTAATAAGGCACTCATCCCTATGATGCAGCCGGGCCGTTTTTCCAGTTCTTCTACAAAGCGTTCCGGCTGCACATTGACTCCCAAATCTATGACCTCGTAGCCGGCGCCTTCCATCATCATACACACCATATTTTTGCCCAAATCGTGGAGATCGCCTTTTATCGTTCCGATAACCAACACGCCGCGATGGGTAACTTCACCGGAAGCAAAATAGGGCTTCAGCAATTCCATGCCCGTTGTCATACTCCTTGAAGCCATGAGCATATCCGGTATGTACAATTCTTTCTTACTATATTTAATCCCCACTTCTCTTATACCCGGCATCAATCCTTTGCTAAGAATTTCATTGGGGTCCACGCCCTCAGCCAGTGCCTCCTGCACCAGTTCAAAGACGCCCACTTCGCCTTTTTTATTACTGGGGTGAACGGAATGAATATTTTCTCTGCCACAAACCACGGTGGCTGCGATTTTCTCCAAAAGGTCCATCGATTTTCTCCCTTTGATGTTCTTTACCGGTGCTTGGTTCAAGATTTTATATAAAAACAGTCTTGTTGCGGCCATACGCAAGGGGACCCACATTCAGCCCGTTGTGAATCCCATTGAGCATCTTCGATTAAAAGCCAGTGCCTGCTAAGCCTGCCCAGAAATCATATCATAAAGCAAAATAATCAAAAAATATCATTTTCAGGGTACTGCGCCAACAACAGCCGCCGCAGTCCTGCGCCTCCGGAAGACAGCGCCTTTCCTTAGGAAACTCTGCTGTCGCCATATCCCGCTTTGGGAAAAATCTCTTTGCGCATATAATTCACAGTCTTTTCTATTTCTTGGATCATTTCTTCGCGCCCCTTAATTTTATATTCAAAGTGGAGCGATACGGGACCGGCGAAACCTGCATGAGTCCGAAACAACGCTAAATAACGGGCCACATCAACCATGCCTTCGCCGAGGGGACACCACAGGGGCTTCCCATCCTCAAAGTAAAAATCTTTCACCGACATCATGCGCACCCAGGGCGCCATCAGCCGGGCGGTAATCTCCCAGTTGCCGTATCCGTTTTCAACTTGTGCGTGGCCCACATCAAAATTGGAACCCAAATAGGGGGAGTCTACCTGCTCATAGATGCGGTACAGATCCCATAAGTTGGCGCCGAAATTATTTGCTCCCGAATGGTTATGATAACCCGCTGTGATTTCATGTTCTTCCGCCACTGCTGCCAGCCCTCGTATGTCTTCGGTAATACGGCGCAGCTGCTCGGCAATCGCTTCATCTTGGACATAGCGGTGGCTGCCAATACGGCAATAGGAGATACCGCATTGTTGCGCCGCCGCGAGCACCTCAGGCACATAAGGATCTTTCGCGCTTAGATAGTCGGTGGTGATCATGGGCACGGCGATCCCCTCCGCACGGAGCGCATCAACTGCCTTCGGCAAATCAACGGCAACCCGTTCAGGGCGTACATGTCCGCCACGGCGTACGGTCAAATCAACGCCATCAAGTCTTAATTGTCGACAAGTCACCGCCAACTTCTCATAATTAAGAAATTGAAGATGCTTGGAAAATACACAAAGGGGCGGCGCTTTCGCAGCTTCGGCGTCGCTTCCTTGCGCTGCGCCTGCCGATAAAGATGCAGCCGCCAAACCGGCAGTACAGGAAGCTAGGAAATAACGTCGGTTGATTCTATTGATGGGAAACTCTCCTATCGTAATGTCCGGCGCAGCACATCCGTATGCCGTGATTAGCCAACCACACTGTCTCTTTAGGGTTGTTGCGGGGGCGTATAAGAATCCTGTCCATCCGTGAGCCATTCGAGAGAGAAAACAACAAAAACATTTTCTTTGTGGATATCTTTTTCAAAGAGCAAGGCTATATGACCATTATTTAAAATGGTTAAACTGGAGTATTCCGACGAACCGGAATAAATGGTCTTGCCTTCCGACCAGCTTTGCGCCTCATCGTAACTGATGCGTACTGTAAGATTTTCACGCTTCTTCTTCGATTTTGCGTTGGCAAAGAGCAGCCGATTTTTATCGTAGCCCTCCGACATCGAGGTATATCGGATTAGGCTTGCGTTGCAACTGGGGTCGATCAGCGCAGGCTCAGGCTTGCCTCGCCAATGAGCGCCTTGGTCATCGGAACGAAATACATAGCGTCCGCCTTTGTTTGTTATCCGGCTGTTCACCATCCAACTGCCATCAGCCAATTCCACCACTTTGGATTCATCAACCCCTTCAAGGGGCGTGTCGATAAAAAACCAATCTTTTCCGTGGGTCCGGCTGCCAAAGAGATGAACGCCTTTATCCATATTGACAAGACAATGAAGCAAATCACCGGAGCGTGTTTGTATGCCTCGGCCCGAGGTTACAAATTTAAAGTCTTTGTGCCAGCTCGCCTTTGTTATCTGAGCGGTAATATCTTCAGCTTCGCCCCAAGACCGGCCATTGTCTTTGCTTCGGATAACATGGATCCGATAGATGCCCGGTTCCGTGTTGAAATCCATAACGTTATATAAAAGAAAAACTTCATTGCTCTGCCAATCCACTATCATGGCGGTATCGGAAGCGGATTTGCCATACTCAAAATCGACGATACGTTCCAAGGCTGACCAAGTCAGTCCGTTGTCTTCGCTGCGACGCATGACCAAATTCGTATCTTTGCTGTCATGAAGATCGGCGCATTTTCCCATGCGCTCGTCCATCACAGCAATAAGCACCCCGTCAGGAGTGGTCACCAGCGACGGAATACGATAGCAGCCGACACCCTCGCACATGGAATTGTTGAATAAATCATGGCTCACCATAATCCCCGGAGCGATACCTTCCGGCGCAGCGAAAACACCCGGCTGAACGAGTATCAGTAATGACATAACGAAGATAAAATGAATCTTCATGCTCTTTCCTCTTCCTTTACGGTTGCAGCAAGTACGCTCCCGGCGTGAACAGGGATACGAGCTTCATTTCCACTTTAACATAAAATCCCCTCCCCCTACTCTAGTTTCATTATTACATTTCTTTTGTAGGCTATTCCATTTCCAAAAGTGTCTGCCAAGAGGAAGAAGGCTTTGCAATAACCGCTTTCCCCCTGCGCCGCACAGCGGAATCATGAGGCGATCCCAACCCCCCGTTCACTCCAAATTCAATACTAGAACGAGCGCTAAAAAAACAGGACCGCCTCACAATCGAGACGGCCCTTATAGTAGAGACTAGATTCTATATGAGCGTAAACGATATGAGAAGATGCCGACGCCCATCAGACTTATTCCAATGAGCAGCCAATCACCAAGACCCTTGTGCAGCAATTCCGGTAAGGACAGAATCTTATCATTACTCTTGCAACAACCGTTGCTTTCTTCCACATCTCCGGGCTCCCCTTCAGTGGACGTCTCGCTCTCAAGAACCCTAGACCGCGATATACCGGGCACAAGACTTTTGTGTTGTTGAGGCGTTGCGTTACACGCCCATTGCCAACCCATCCGTGTTATTCTGATCGCTGCGAGAAAGAAGACTTTCTCTTAACCCGGTGATTTGTTACAATCTAATGCTATGCCGCGGCCGTAAAAAGGTATTGTCTGCAGGTCTCGGCAAAGCGCAACAATTCAACGAACATCCCCGTAGCATGTTTGTTTCACGCAGCCCTGTTCTTCAAAAGAAAGCATCCTACCATGACCTTAACCCCATTTCCTGACCGCCTTTACGAACAGGCAGAAAAACCGGCTCGTTACATAGGGGGTGAATGGAATTCAATTGTGAAAGACAAGGCAGACGTAAAGCTGCGCCTCTGTCTTGTTTTCCCGGATATCTATGAATTAGGACTGGGTAATCTGGGTCTGCAAATTCTCTATACCATTTTGAACCAAGAAGCGGACATATGGGCGGAGCGTGCCTATCTTCCCGGGCCGGACATGGAAGCCTTAATGCGTGCCCACAACGAAACCTTACGCATGCTGGAGTCCCAAGAGCCGGTCACCCAAGCGCAAGGGATCGGTTTTACCCTGCAATCAGAATTAACTTATGTTAATGTGCTCAAAATTATCCAACTTACGGGTCTGCCGCTTTTTTCGGAAGAACGAGACAGCACGATGCCCCTCCTCTTCGCAGGGGGACCTTGTGCCTACAATCCCGAACCTCTCGCTCCTTTCCTCGATTTCTTTGTGATCGGAGATGGCGAGGACGTGATTTTGGAAATTGCGAAATGCCTGCGCAAGGGCAAAGGCGCGCTCAAAGAAACAGTGCTGCAAGCCTTGGCGGAAGTGGAAGGGGTCTATGTGCCCGCTCTCTATGGGCAAGAGAAAATAAGCGATACCCTTTGGCTTCCTGACGCGAGCAAGCCGCCCATTCACGCTGCTTTCCTCTCCGATCTCGACCAAGCCATCTACCCCGAACGCTATATCACGCCCTATGTCCAACTGGTACACGACGGCGTGGGCGTGGAAGTCTTGCGCGGCTGCACGCACGGATGCCGCTTTTGTCAGGCAGGCATGCTGACGCGGCCTGTGCGGGAACGCTCCGTGCCAACCGTATGTAAGCTCCTCGATGGGGCACTCTCCCACTCGGGCATGGACGCCGCCACTTTAGTCTCTTTATCCACCTGTGACCACTCCCAAATCAATACCTTGCTCCGAGAAACAGCGCAAATCGCCGCTGCCCATCAAGCATCACAAGCGCTGCCATCGCTGCGGCTCGATCGCTTTTCCGTCGCCATGGCCGATTATGTGAGTTCCCGACGGCGCAGCGGACTTACTTTTGCGCCCGAAGCAGGCACGGCACGGCTGCGCGCAGTCATCAACAAAGATCTTACAGACGAACAGCTTTTTGAGTTGGCTCATGACGCCTTTTCCCGAGGCTGGACCCATATTAAACTTTACTTTATGATCGGACTGCCCACCGAAACAGATGCTGATGTGGACGCTATCGCAGAACTCTGTCTTCGTACACTCCGTGAAGGGCGAAAAGCACGCTCCAACGCACAGCTGCGCTTAGGCGTCTCTACCTTCGTACCCAAAGCCTTCACCCCTTTCCAGTGGGCGGCTCAAATCGGCCTGGAAGAAACGGTGGAAAAACAACGGCGCTTAGCGTCCCTTTTGCGGAACAACCGACGCATCATCTTTGGAAGGCACAGTCCGGAAAGCTCGTTCATAGAAGGCCTGCTCAGCCGTGCCGACCGACGCGCCGCAGCACTGCTCCATAGGGTCTTACAACATGGCGGCGGCTACGAGAGCTGGAGCGAACATCTCAATTTCGGCGCGTGGCAAAGAGCCATAGAAGAAACGAACTATCCCGTGGCAGAACAATTTGCCGAACGGCAAGCCGACGCACGCTTCCCTTGGGATCATATTGACGCACAAGTCAGTCGCGACGCCCTCTTCGAAGAATGGCAGCGCGCCCATGAGGAAGGTTTTACACAGGATTGCCGTGTCGGTCCCTGCCATCTCTGCGGTGCATTGCGTCACAGCGCCGCCGCCTGTACACTCATGCAAAAACGCAGCAAACAGGGTGCCGAGGAGGACGCGCCTCTACAGGAACGCGCCCTTGAGGCACATGAGGATGCGCCTATAGCTGTGCAACGACTGCGCTTTCAGGTGGGCCGCACAGGCCGCCTTCGTTTGCTGAGTCATCTGGAAACGGCGGAGGCGTGGATACGGGCGCTGCGCCGTGCCGGCCTCGCCTTGGCGTCATCACAGGGTTTTCATGCGCGCCCTAAAGTTACCTTTTCCACCGCTATGCCTGTAGGTGAAGAGAGCGAAGCGGAACTTATGGACGTGGTTTTGGAAAAAGAATATGATCCTGCACAGGCCTTAGCAGCGTTACGTGCCCAATTGCCCGACGGCTTCACTGCCTACACTGTTGAAGAGCGGCCCATGAAGGAGGCTTCCCTCATGGCGCAGCTGCAGGGACACCGTTATCTCTTGCTGCCCGATCATATGCCTGAAGATATGGCGGTAAAAATCGAAGCACTCCTGGAAAAGGAGCAATGGCATATGGAACGGATGGTGAAGAATCGCTCCAAGTTTGGCGATAAAAAACGCAAAGCCATCACCATTGATTTGCGGCCCCTGGTAAGCGAATTGGCCTGTGTAGATGCACACGAGGATACAGAACAACGGACAGCCGTCACCTTCACCACCCTGCTCACAGAGGGACGCCTCGCCAAACCCAAAGAACTGATAATGCTTTTGGGATTGGATCCTATTGCCACCCGGGTACGCAAAACAGAAAGCTTTTTAGAGGCCTAGTGCAGCGCGCCGGTTTAGGCTTACGCCAATCCCATAGGCTCCGATAAAAACAGCCGTTTATCCATGTCTTTAAGATTGGGCGAAATAATGGGCATGAATTTCATGCGCTGCAAGATGTCCCGTTCAAGATCAATACCGGGCGCTACTTCCACAAGCATCAGCCCTTCTCTGACCATTTTGAATACGCACCGTTCGGTGATGAACAAAATCTTTTGCCCGTCTTCGCGCGCGACCTTGCCGCTGAAGGTAATCTGACCGACGGCGTCGACAAACTTTGCCACTTTGCCGTCCTGACGGATGAGCAAATTTCCCGATTCCACGGCAATATCGGTGCCCACAGCGGAAAACTCACCACAAAAGAGCACTTCCCTCGCACTTTGTGTGAGATTGATGAAGCCGCCGCTGCCGATCACGTTAGCGCCGAGCTTGCTCACATTGACGTTGCCTTCGCCGTCCACCTGTGCCATGCCCACACAGGTCACATCCAGTCCGCCCCCATCGTAGAAATCGAACATGGTCGTCTGGGACATAATGGCGGAAGGGTTCTGGGCAGGGCCGAAATTTTTACCGCCTTGCGGCAATCCGCCGACCACGCCTATTTCTGTTGTCATGGTCAGCTCTTCGAGCAAGCCCTCTTCCTGGGCGACTCGAGCAACGCCCATAGGAATCCCTACACCGAGATTGATAACGTCACCGCCCTTGAGCTCCATGAGGGCACGACGGCAAATGACTTTCTCCGGGGATAAGGGCATGGCTTCCAGCGCGCCGCTCAGATCGGCGAGCTCGTCGCCCGTATAGCTGGGATCCTGCTCAACGAAAAGCGTATGAGGGTGCGTTTGGCGCGAAGATGCAACCACAACGATATCAACCAAAATACCGGGAATATGCACATTAATGGGTTTGGCAGGCGTATCACTCAAGCGTTCCACCTGGGCAATGACCAAGCCGCCGCAGTTGCGCGCGGCCATGGCAGCGTCCAGCCCTTCCATGGACAGCGCCTCATTTTCCCGTGTAATATTGCCGTTCGGGTCGGCGGTGGTGCCGCGGACAACAGCGGCTTGCACCTTCGTCGGTTTATAGCGCAGGAATTCGCGTCCGTCGATTTCGATAACTTCAACCAGATCTTCACAGTCACGGGTGCGTTCATTGAGTTTCCCGCCTTCAATACGGGGATCCACAAAGGTTCCTAAACCCACATGGGTGATGACGCCGGGCCGGCCGGCAGCCACTTCACGGAACAATTGGGTAATAACGCCCTGAGGCAAATTGTAGGCTTCCACCTCATTGGCGGCAATGGTCTTAACCACTTTGTGATTCAAACCGGCGTGACCCAAGACGAGCCGTTTGATCATGCCCGGATAGGAGAAATGGTTCATTCCGCGATTTTCCGCGCTAAAGGGGCCGATGCCGGCAGCCCAATAGACGGTCAGACCTTTGGGTGAACCGGTCGCCTCATAGACACGATGAAAGGCCGGGAAGACCTCTTCACTGGGCATGGCTTCCAAAAAAATAGTGGCTCCATCGGGGATACGCTTTACTGCTTCTTCTGCAGACAATACGATTGCCATAGATACATTTCCTTTGTGGCTGGTTTTGAGAGGAATGTGTGTTTAACGATTGCAGCGGATGGATCAAGGGCGCTGTGGCTACAGGGCCGACAACAAGATCTTCACGACTGCTTTTTTAACCTCTACAGGGCGGGCATTTTCCCACACTTGCGTGGCGTGCACATCTTGCGGAAAAAGCACGGTAAAAAATCCCGGTCGATTGAGTACGCGCACCGGACCAAAATCCGGTCGTTCAAAAAACAGTGCGTCTGACGCGGGATCATAAGGCGTTTTTATGGTTAACTGTGAACGAGGAAACCAATCAATGCATTCGGTGCCCGTCACAGACATTTGGATATCCACATAAAGATCGTGTCCTTCAAGAACCGTATCTTCGGGCGCACAGGTGGTGTAACACATGACACGACCCTTGACTTGATCACCGACAAGGGATTGCATTTCACAGGGCGGCGTATCTTCGTTCAAGCTGAGCAGATAGTCGAAAGCCTGTTGCCAAAGCGCATTGTTCGGATAATATTTTTTCCAATTGTCAATAATATCAACGATCATGAGTAGTTCCTGTATCGGATGAAAACACATGGTACCCTGCGCTGCTGCGCACTGCATCAACGCCGCTTGCATAAAGGTGCCTCTATATTTCTTTCCGCGCGGGACATGTCCCCGTTCCTAGTCGGATCTATAGAAATCACCATAAGATCAAGAATAGTGTGACAGATTCGCCCAATGAATTCAAGAAAGCAGGGAGCGCCGCGTCCAAGGTTTGACAATAGCCCCCTCTATAGGTTAAAAACAGAGTTGCTTTGTTTTCCGCAAAACGCGATCTGAGCGGTAAGAAAGCACGCCACGTACAACGACCTCTTATATCCCTTAAAGGGTCAACGCTTACCCACTGTAACTATTTTTTATCCAATTGGGAGAAGATAATGAAAAAGATCCTTCCTCTTATGCTTGTGTTTAGCATTACGTTTGTGTTGATGGGCTGTGCCACACTGTGGACACCGCCCGAAAAGAATGACCTTAAGATTGTCGATCACCAAATCCATCGCGACAAGAAAGCCATCATCATCCGTGCCGTACACGTTCCCGGACTCTTAGAAAAAGGGGCGGCACTGGAATACATGGTGCCCGCCATGGCGAAGATTGCCAAGGTCGGCGCCAACGGGATCTGCCTCGATCTGGCCGGGTTCAGTGCTGACGGCAAAAGTCTAGATCCCGCTGTTGCTGAGACTATCGAAAGCTACGCGGAACGCGCCAAAGATCAGCGCATGTTCTGCGTCATCAATGTCTTGGGAGACTCAAGGGATTCCACCTTCCGTAAGAACGCCGTGCGCAGCGCAGCAAAAGTATTGGGCACGCAACGGAAAGCCTTATATATCATTGACGGGCCGGACGCGCCCCCATTGGCAGCAAGCTTTAAACGGCTCGCGCCCAACCTCGTCCTTGCCGCCCCCGAAAATGGTGATGTGAAAATCATGACCGATCCCGCCGTCGCCGGCAATAACGGTTTGGTATTGCTATCAGGAAGCCTGCCTGAGGAACCTTGGGGCAACACCAATTATTTGCTGCCCGATAACGATCAAAGCTATACCATGCTGGATGAAGCCTACACGAATCCCGTCGAGAAAATGCCGTGGACACCTGATAACAGCAAGCTCTCGGAAGAGGAACAAGCCGAAGGATTCGTTTCCCTTTTCAACGGCGTCGATTTGGATAACTGGTGGAATTATTATCATGAAGGCGAATCTTTCCGCATCAACGATGACGGCTATTTGGAATGCTACAAAGCCGGTGCCGGCGGACTGGTGACCCGCGACCGCTACGAAGATTTCATTCTCCGCCTTGAATATAAATTTAATGATGCAGACGCTAACAGCGGCATTCATTTGTGGGTGCCCCGCGCCGCACGACAATCCAAAATCGGATTTGAGATCCAGTTAATGGGCGACTCTGATTTGAAAGAACCTCACGACACCAGCACGGGCGCTGTGTATGATGTCGTGCCTGCATTGACTGTGGCAACCCATCCCGAAGGCGAATGGAACGCCTTGGAGATCCAAACCCAAGGCTCCCATTTAAAAGTAACCTTAAACGGAATTATCATCCAAGATTTCGATATGGATGAGGTGGAAGAATTGCGCTATCGACTGCGAAAAGGATTTATCGATCTCCAAGACCACGATGATTATGTGGTCTTTCGCAACATCCGCATCAAAGAACTGTGACCCTGATTAGAGCGGAGCGCAACACGCCGGACACGGCATAATGTGGAACCCGCCTCAGGCGGAACGGCGCTGTAGATGAATTCATCTTGCCGGCGGAAAGACCTAGGTCTTTCCCCGGCATAGCGTCCGGGGTCGAATCAACAGGATTGCTCTTCTATGAGAGGAACCATTCAAAACTTTCAACATGACTTACTCGCTTGGTTCGAGGATGAAGCACGGGATTTGCCTTGGCGGAGAACCAAAGATCCCTACCGCATTTATCTCTCAGAAATCATGCTGCAACAAACACGGGTGGATCAAGGGCTCCCCTATTATGAACGCTTCTTAGAGCGCTTTCCCGATCTGAAATCTTTGGCAGACGCCGAAGAAGAAGAGGTATTGAAACAATGGGAAGGGCTCGGCTATTACACCCGCGCCCGAAACCTGCACCGAACAGCACGGATCCTGATGGAACAATACAAAGGAAACTTTCCCGATACACCCGAAGTTTTGCAACTCCTGCCCGGAATCGGTAAATATACGGCGGGCGCCATTGCCAGCATCGCTTTTAATAAAGCGGCGCCCGTATTGGATGGCAATGTGAAACGAGTCCTCGCGCGCATCAACGCACTGAAAGCCTCTATCGACGCCTCAGCCGTACAACAACAGCTGTGGGCTATGGCGGGATCCCTCTTGTCCCAAAAAGAACCGGGCGACTTCAACCAAGCCATGATGGAATTGGGCGCGCGCATCTGCACGCCGAAAACGCCCGATTGCCACGACTGTCCCGTGCAAGTCCATTGTGAAGCCTATAAGTTGGGCTCCCAAGAAGAGCTGCCTATGCGAAGTGTCAAAAAAACGGTGCCCCATCATGAAGTCGTGGTTGCAGTTCTCTGCAAAGGCGAAGGCTACTTAATCGGCAAGCGCCCTTCCACCGGTTTCTTAGGCGGACTCTGGGAATTTCCCGGCGGCAAACTGGAAGCCGGCGAGAATCATCAACAGGCGCTGATACGGGAATGCAGAGAAGAACTGGGCATCGAAATTGAGCCGGGCGGACTCATAACCGTTGCGAAACACGCCTACACCCATTTTAAGGTCACCCTGAACGTCTTCCGGTGCCGTGTGGTGAAAGGCAAGCCACGTCCGAATTTTCACACCGAACTAAAATGGGTGACCCGCGACGAATTCGACGACTATCCCTTCCCCAAAGGAAACCACAAGTTTTTGAAACTCTTGTAAGACCGTGCCTGCCCACTTGCCGGCGCACAATGGATTCGGCTAATCAAGCGATTCAAAGAGACGCGTGGGCGGTTCGATTTCTTTTTCTCCCACAGACTCTTCCAACACCGGCTGATGCAGTACTTTGATGGGCCCCTCACTGCGCCCATAAATCCAGTCGGCAAGACGGGAGACCCCTTCTTCTGCCGATTCGCGTACAGGCAGCCAAAGATGGGCAACTTCTTCATGTAATACAGAAACGCCTTTATTATAGGTCCACGAGACGACCTCAAGATTTTTTTCCGGGTCGCGGCCCGCTAGTTTCAGTCCTTCCCGTATGCTCACACCGTCCTCCGTGGCACTGGCATCAATCAACGCCGTTATGGACCGATCTTGTAACAGCGCCTCAACAGCGACGGTCACATTCTTAGGGCCGAATTGAATGTTTTGAATCAATGCCGGATCCATGCTTACCCCCGCCTCATTAAGGGCTTTCTCATAACCGCGGAGCCGCTCAACGCCCGGTTGATACCCTTCAAAGGCTTTGAGCATGGCAATGCGGGTATGGCCGCGTTCCAACAGGAATCGGGTACTTTGATAAGCTCCTTCCACATAATCGACCGTTGCACTGCTGCACTCAGGGAAAGCATCGAGTCTTCCCAATGCCAAATAGGGGTGGCCCGCATTATGGATCAGCCGGATTCTGGAATCATCTACCGCCAAGGGACCTATGAGCAGAAAGGCTTTGAAGAGTTGTGCAAAAAGACCACGGACATAATCAACACTGACTTGCGGCGCTAAGGTTGCCAAATCAAAACACACATATTCGCCCGGACCGCTGAAGACCTTATAAAGCAATGTAAAGAGCCACAGCAAAAAACTTTGGCTGGCAGGTGATGCTTCAAAAGGAACGGGCATCGCCACGCCGATGCAGGCGTTTTGTTTCGCACGCAATCCCCGCGCACCGATATGGGGAGAAAAACCCACATCCTTAATAATTTTCTCAACCCGTTTACGGGTAGCAATACCCACACCCGGTTTTTTGTTCAATACCTTGCTCACCGTATTGGTGGATACACCCGCAACCTTTGCAACGTCGTAAATAGTCCACTCCCCCTGTCTTGGCTCAGCGGCAATAGGACTTTCTATGATTTTTGTTAGGTAGTCCGTATAAGGCGGTCTCACCG
>JAAYJI010000141.1 GCA_012523015.1 Candidatus Hydrogenedentota bacterium | reverse complement strand
GCCCGGAGATACGGTACTCCTTTCTCCCGGATGTGCAAGTTTTGATAAGTATCGTAATTTTGAAGAAAGAGGCAGAGAGTTCAAGACCTGTGTATACCGTCTTTCGGATCCCTCCGCTTCATAACTAAGGAATACACGAGATGAGACGCGATTCCACCATATTGATTACTATCACAGTGGCTTGTATTTTGTGCGGCATTTCTATGATCTACAGCATCAGTGCCGTGCAAGTTGCCAATTCCACCATCATCTTTAAACACCTGGTGTATTTAGGCTTGGGCTCTATCGCCTTCCTGATTATGATGTATAACGATTATCATCGACTTGCTACCCCGAAAATGAGGCGTCTCATTGTGATGGGTACCGTAGTGTTGCTGATACTCACATTCGTGCCGCCCTTTCGTCAGGTTCGTGGCGGCGCAGCCCGTTGGGTAGGAATGGGCCCTTTTGTTTTTCAACCCTCTGAACTAGCCAAATTCTGCGTTGTACTTTTGCTCTCCCTTCGCTTGACTCAAAATCAAGAACATATCAAAAAATTTTGTGCCGGTTTTCTTATGCCGGGCTGTGTTGCCGGATTCTTTTGTGTAATCGTTATTGCCCAAAAAGACATTGGTATTCCTTTAGTTATTGCATTGACCACACTCCTTATGATTTTAGTGGCAGGCGGATCAATACGCTACACCGCCGTGACGGGGATCCTCGGCGCCGTGGGAGGAGTATGTTTAATAATGATGTATGATTATCGAATCGACCGGGTAAAAGCCGCACTCGACCCCTTCAAATATAGAGATACTTCAGGATATCACGTAGTCCAATCCTTATCCTCTTTTACGCAAGGCGGACTATGGGGCAGCGGTGCGGGCGCCGGCGAACAAAAACTCGGCTTCCTGCCCGCAGCACATACCGATTTCATTTTCGCAGCCTATGCCGAAGACTTTGGATTGATAGGAGCACTCATTTTATTGACCTTGTTCCTCGGTCTCATTTTCATTGGTTTGCGTATCGCGGCAAACGCTCCGGATATGTTTGGCTTTTTACTCGCCACAGGTATTACCTTGCTCTTAGGAGTTCAGACCACCTTTATCATGACCGTTAATTTGGGACTTTTCCCGGCAAAAGGATTACCCTTACCTTTTGTCAGCTATGGAGGCAGTGCCTTGGTAGTCAGTTTGTTTATGACCGGCATCCTAGTAAATATAGGTATCCAAGGCGAATTGAATCCGGCAGGAAAAAAGACAAGCCTTCTTCCACGCGTCAGGCCCCCTTCTTTTTTATCGCGCTCAACTACCTAAGAGCTGCCTTGCCAACAGCCTAAAACAGCTGTTTATGATAAGCTCTTCAGATAGCTATTCCTATTATGGATTGGGAACAGCCGGGAAGGCTAAACCACTTCCATAGCCGTTTCCCTGTAAGCATGTGTTTTTCTTAGGCGCAGACTTTTCACGAATAGCTATGAAAAGTATGTTGCTTCGCTGCAACCGGCATAATCAGCCTGCGCCGCATTGTCGTGTGGACAGAAAGTTACGCAGCTATGCCGAAACGTCAGCTTGAACCGGATCTTCGATTCCGATTTGAAGATTATTTTAAACATTTTTCCTATGATTTCAAAAAGCGTATTGTAAACCTTTCTCTTCGACAACACTTCTCAGCACATCAAATTATATTCTTTCCCGATGACCCCTGTGATCGTGTTTTTTTTCTTCGGTCGGGCCGCGTTAAACTTTCTAAAATATCCAATAATCAGCGTGAATTTTGTTTTCGCCAAGTCGCACAAGGTAATTTTTTCGGCGATGAATGCCTTTTGAAACTGCCACGCCGAGGATATTACGCGACAGCACTCGTCAACACAGATTTAATGCTGATACACCGCTCCGATATTACGCGGCTGCTGCAAGAGGAAGCTGAATTTAGTTATGCAGTGTCTTGTGCTTTGTGTCAACGCAATCTTGATACAGAACGATCATTAAACGCCTTAGCATTTTTAACCGTACGCGAACGTGTTTTACAAAGTCTGTATCAACGCTACGTCTGTGACGATGTCCGCCAAGACAGATCCCTTACTTTAACCCATCGCGATCTTGCACAAATGGTTAGCGCGAGCCGAGAGACCGTGACGAAAGTGCTGCAAGAGCTGCAGCAAGAAGACATCATTGTTTTGGGAAACCGCAGCATTGAGATAAAAGATCCCAAAGTGCTTTCCCAATTGGCAGGTATTCTTTGATCTGTTTTATTCTCAACGCTGCGACGGCCAATAGGGCGATTCCGTCCTCCCATTACGAAAGATAGATTCTGCTTTCTCGACCAAGGCAGGATATCGTTTTGCCACATCCTTGGATTCAGAAGGATCCTTACTCAGATTATAGAGCTCCGTAGGCGTTCCCGCCTTATTACAGATGGCTTTCCACTCCCCCATGCGCACAGCTTGTTTGAATGCACCTTCATGAAACTCCCAATACAGATAATCATGATTCACCTGTTTTTCCGGATGCCCCAACAAGGTGGGCGCAAACGAAATCCCGTCACAGGCCGGTGCGTCTCTGCCAGCTAAAGCGGCGGCTGTCGGCAAGAAATCCCAAAACGCCCAGGCATGATCGCTCACCGTATTTGCCGCAATGCTTCCCGGCCACCATGCAATGGCGGGTACCCGTATACCACCCTCGTAGAGGTCACGTTTTATGCCGCGAAAAGGACCGTTGTCGTTAAAGAACTCAGGATCGGCGCCGCCTTCTCGATGGGGCCCGTTGTCGCTCGCGAAGATAACGAGCGTATCCTCTGCAATCCCCAGTTCTCCCAGGCGGTCCAGCATGCGTCCTACATCTCGATCTAAGCGGCTAATCATAGCTGCATGGCTTCGTTGCGCGGCAGGCCATGCTTCATCGCTATAGGGCTCATCCGATGGGATTTCCATGCCATGTTCACGAAGACGTACCGCCTCGTTGTTGGCGTGCGGCAAGGTATACGCCAAATAAAGAAAGAAGGCATCCTCTTTATGGCGCGTCACGAAATCGAGTGCCTCTTCCGTGAATAGGTCGTGGCTATAGGATTCACAGCGCTTACAGACATTGGCAATCTCTAATTCGTTTCCCGCCAGAGTAATTTCCTCCTCATTTCGCCAAAGCCTTTCCGGGTAATAGTTATGCGCCAGATATTGATCAATATATCCAAAGAACTCATCGAAGCCTTTTGCATTGGGCGCGCCGACGGTACCGGCATCCCCCAGCCCCCACTTTCCTATAATTCCCGTTTTATAGCCTGCTTCTTGAAGCAATTCCGCTACGGTACCATCTTCAGGGCGCAAGGGTACCCGTACCCGATCAATCATAGATGTGTTACCCCGAATAAAAGCATGACCTTGGTGCATGCCCGTCATGAGGGAACAGCGCGACGGCGCGCAAACAGTGCTGCCGGAGTAGGCTTGGGTAAAGCGCATTCCTTCTTTAGCCATAGCATCAAGACGAGGCGTTTTTATCTGTTCCTGTCCATAACAGCCCAGTGCGCCATAGCCCAAATCATCGGCAAGAATAAACACGATATTCGGAGGGCGCTTGGGCTCCGAAGCGGCAGCGGGCAATCCGCCTGCGAGAAAGGTTCCCGTCGCTGCCAAGGCAGCCAACATTTCACGCCGTGTCAAATTCTTCATGATCTTCCTTTCCTTCTTCGCCTACGGAACGCAACAACAAAAGGCAATGTGTTGAACTTCAATAGCTTGGTTTTGGGGGCGTAAAGACAAGTTCAAATTTACTTCCGAAGGCACAGCGATTGTGCGCCTCAAAACTGAAGACACACTGACAGGCTTGATCTTTCGGAATAGCACTCAACCCTATCTGCAACTGCCCTTCCTCAAAACGGGTGAGCGAAAGGGGCAGCGCATAAGCAGTCTCCAAGTCACCTGAACACGTAATGAACACGACACCATCTTTACCGTCACCGTTATGGGGAGCGACCAATGCAGCCTCCCCGAGATTGGTAAAGGAGAATCGAAGCTGTACATCGGAACGGTCCACGGCTACGCGGTCGCCGGATAAAAGACGCCGCCAAGACCCGTCCTTTTGCTGTATTTCTACACGGTCAAAAAACGCGTCCAAGTATTTAGGCGGATTATGCTTCGTCTGCGGACGATTCCCCACAGCCATGAGCGGGCAATTCGTCGAATCTGTACTACTTCCTTCCGTATTCAATCCCGGCGTTTTTCGGGCCCCAATAGCCTTCCAAAAAGACGCTTCCAAATCGTTGTAGATACCGGTCAATCCATTTTTGTGGCTGTCACGATCGAAGTACAACATATGATCGACCTCCTTGGCGTCGGGTCCGTCAATGAAGGCATTGGCATGATTGCGTATTACGGCTGTCACAGGCCGATCCGTGCCGTCTGGGTTGATAACGCCGTAATCACTCTTTTCATTGGTCCGATATCCTCCAGGATACCACCACCAAAAAATACCATCGGCTCCGCTTTCAATGAGCATGCGGTAAAAATCGGTGTAATACTTTGCTTGGAAGGCGAGGGCGTCTTTCCCCGGCTGCATCTGCGCCATATCCCACACATGAACTCCTGCCTCCGCCCACATCACCGGCAATGCAGGATTCGCCCAACGCCCATATTCATAGGTAAACCAACCGGGCTTCACCTTTTCCCAATTGCCGATGCGGCCATAAGCTTCCGGCTCAAGAATATCCACAGCACCGGCAAGATAGGCGAAGTCATAGAGTATGGTGGAATAATTTTGATCCGTTGGATCGCCTGCCATAGACATGCGAAAACTAACGGCATGATTGGGGTCGAGGGAACGCACAAATCGGCGCGCTTCGCCATACTTTTCGTAGAGTAAAGTGTCAAGGAAACGGCGGTACGCTGCAATCATGGGAGCCCACTCGTCCCCTCCCGTAATCATTTCCTGCCGGTAGCCGATAATCGCTCCTTCATCATCGCGGGCAACGGAACATCCCCAGTCCTCTTCAGCTGCTTCCACACTGCCGTAACGCTCTATAATCCAAGCTTCCCACTGAGGATTAAAAGGATCCCGTTCTTGTTGGCGAAACTGCGGTTCCCACGCCAAGTCATAGGCATAGACCGTGTCATTTTCAGCCAATCGATAATAGCCAATCAGATCACGAAGCCCTTCCTTTTGTAAGTCCATAGGGGTGCCCGGTCTCAGCGACAAATTGGCTTTCATACCCAACAAATCAATGCGCCGCAAGAGGTCTAAAAGATTTTGTGCCTCCATCGATTTTCGATAGATAAAGATACTCACAGCGTTACAGCCCATAGCGGCACAACGTTCTAAATCGCGCTGGATGACCTTGGGATGATAGGCTTCCGCTCCAATCCAATGCTCAAAATAATGAGACCATTCTATTCCGATGCCCGATGAGGGCATATAGTTGACTCCATGGGGCCGCCATCGCTTTCCTTCCAATACAAAATCGCCGTCTTCTATAGAAACAAAAGAAGGATTTTCTTTCGGCTTCCAAACATAGAGTTCGTGTTCTGCATAATCCAAAAGCGCTTCACCGCGCAGCAAACGGGTGATCACCTGAAAGCCGTCAGTCGACGTATTGGGCGGTACCCACGTATTCACAAAGCTTTTCGATTCTGTACCCGATAAGGTCACGTCGCTCCAAGAGGCAGAGCCAACCGTATTCCCATATCCGTCTTGTACCGTCACCGACACCGAGAGATCGGAAGCGGCACCTTCTTTTAAGTTCACTACGGTTGCGCCCAAGGCTACTTCTTGATCTTCGAAGCAGGTGTAATAGGCCGCGCCGCCGTCCATCAAAAACACAGGTTCTTTCATGCGCGCCAACACGCTGAGGATCGCCGCAGACGCCTCTTCCGACTCATACCATCCCCCATCGTCAATGGCGAAAGAAGCCCAAATGCCGCCTTGATACTTTCCGTCTCCATGGATGAGCATAGCAGCGGGATACCCGCGCAGATCACCATCAGCCGCACGCGCTTCTAAGAGAGGTATCCAACGCCATGGCCGCCCTTTCGCGAAACCGCCTGCCTCCGGGCGCGGATGTACCGACTGCATCTTCTTCGGCAGCAGGAAGTGCTGTTGGTCCAGCATTTGCTGACCTTTTGCAGCACAAAGCGATGTGACGCCCTTCATGTCAAAAAACTTATAGGACGGCGCGACAATATCCAATGGAGGAAGGGGGATCTCTTCCGAAAGTACCGTTGTCTCCCCGCCTGCTTTTTCAGCGCCCACCTCCGACACTTGGAACCAATGTTCACCGGTCATGTGACCCGTATGGGAATAGGCAAGGGTGAAGGCGATCATGCGCGCCTGTGCCGGATTGAAAGTCGTGGGCGCACGGGAGGGAACGCTCTCCCAAAACTTAAACGACTCAGGCGACAAACGAAACTGCTGCCAATTTGTCGTTAGTGGTACTACGGCAAGCCAACGGGAACCGTCTTCTTCGCTCCATTCGACAGCGAGCAAATTGGTTTTCGCTCCACCGCGCGCGCTGAAGACCATGTCTGTAAAGCCTTCGGGAAAAGGCGATGTCTCGAAAGTACGGCAAACGGAATCCCATCCTTCCAATTCCGGAATATGAACTTCAAGAGCGGCACTATGGACAACAGGCCCTTCTTTCACCATAGTGAAGGTGGTAGGGCTTTCCGGACGGTAAGCGCTTCGATACCAAGATTCAATGGATTCTTTATTAAAATCGAGAATATGGTGGGTAACCGGACGCTGTGCCTGCTGCATCCGATATTCTTCAGGAGTCTGCCACTTCCCATCCAAAGCCGCCACAGGCTCAACCCAAGCAGGCCCATTCAAAACCAAGAGATTGCCTCCTTGCTCCAGATAGGCGGTGACGGTGGGAATCGCTTTCATGGGCAGGCGTTTGGCATAGGGCAGCACCAACAGGGACACCTGCGCCTCTTCCAGGTATCCCGGCGTGCACAGCATCTCGGCATCCAGGATCACTGTTGCGTAGCCATTTTCGGTAAGCATCTCTTCGAAGAAAGCCGTTAAATCGGGCGTTGCCTCCCGGCACCCGCATTTGGGCGCTTCCTGCAGCGCTTCCGCCAAATGCACGGAGAAAGATTCCTTTTTGGCGAGGGGCGCATCTAAAAATAGGGCTGCTTTCAGCGGCGCCTCCGCAAAGGCGGTGGATACAGCAAAACTCATAAGAACACAAAATAATCCGTTAATTTTCATAGAATATTCCTTTCCGTAGACGAATAAAAGAATACACCATCATTCCATTCAAATAACAGCCGAACTTCATCACGTCATTTTTGTGCTCCCCTCGTCGTTGCTTTTTTTTGCAGGAGAGTTTTATTGATCCAGAGACTTTGGTGTGCCCCCCGTAAACTGGTCCATGTATAATGAGAGTTTCGCATCTGCCCTTCGGGCAAGGAGACTTGATTATGTCGAAAAGGAAACGTCACAATCCGGAACAGATCGTTCGCAAACTTCAG
>JAAYJI010000140.1 GCA_012523015.1 Candidatus Hydrogenedentota bacterium | reverse complement strand
TGCGGCTGAAGAAGAGGCAGCGGAGTAGGAAATCGTAGTGGTGGAAGCTCTTGTTGAGGATGAAGTGCTCCCGGAAATAGAAACGGTATCAGAAGCCGTGTCGGAGGAAGTAGTTGCACTTGACACAAGGCCGGAGTCGGAGCCTGTAGAAGTGGTGCAAGAAAAGAAGGAAGACAACGCTGCTGCGGTCATTGAAGCGCCGCCTACTCCGAAAATAGCGCGTGTCGCTGAGGTATACCCCAATTTTGCAGATGGTATTTTGGCGGGCGCACAATTGGAGGAACTTGACGGTAATACCATTTTAGCGTCCGAGGATCTTGTGATTACCAAAGAAGATTACCGCGGTGAAATGATGAAATACATGAACGACGACGAGGTGGACGAATCTCCTTACGGCTTTTATGTGTTGCAGCATATGGCCACGGATCGGATCATTAAAGGACAGGTAGCAAAAGAGAGCGGTTCCAATCCGGGAGATAGGGATTGGGATCAGCAGGTGCAGCGTTTTATTGCGGAGATCACAGAGAAAGCACGGCCAAGTGAAGCGGAATTGCTTAGCTTTTATGAGGATCATCAAGATTTGATGGAAGGGGCAAGTTTTGAAGAAGTTAAAAAAGATTTAGAAGAGTTTCTGACACTGGATCGGCAAGAAGCCGTATTTACCGACTATTTGATCCATTTTGGCGATACGGTGTCCCTCCGTTTAGAAAAGAGCTGGACACAAGAGCGAGTTGCTCAATTTAAAACCAATCCCATTGATAAAGTCCTTGGAAAAGGGAAAGCCGTATTGGTCGATTTTTACGCGGACTGGTGCGGCCCTTGTAAAATGATTAAGCCCCACATTGAAGCCATCAAAGAAAGCTATGGGGATCAATTGACAGTGGTAACGGTGAATGTGGACGCAGAACCTTTTCTTGCTGCCCGTCATAAGGCACAGAATATACCTTTGTTGCTCTTTTATGATGCCGCTGGAAATTTGGTGACGCGGCAAGAAGGGGCATTGCGAAAAGAAGATATTAACCACGAGCTGCAAAAAATCGGGGTCAGTCTCCGTTCTTGAGAAGGGATACCGCTTTCGAGGGCAGCGCTGTCCCCTTTAACGACGGCTTTGTAAATATTCCAAAAGTGCAACGGCTTGGTTGCAGGTCTCATCTTTTGCGGAGTAAAGGAGGGTGATCGTGTGTTTTGACGCCAGCTGCACGAGTTCATCGATTAATGCGGGCCTTTTCGCTAGCTCTGTAAAATAGCGCTCCTTGAATGGTTCCCATCGGCTTCGATCATGGTTGAACCACTTACGCAAATCTGTGCTTGGCGCGATATCTTTCATCCACAAATCGGCCTTCAATTTTTCTTTGGCAATTCCGCGGGGCCACACCCGATCGACCAATACACGGGTTCCGTCATCAGCGTCGGCCGCTTCATACACACGTTTTATCTTGATTTTTGTCTTGGTCATAGTGCATTAAGCTCCTTATTTTACGGGTAAGCATCACTGTATATCTATAACAAAAAGGAGGCTTCATTTCTTCATGAGCAGCGCGAAATGGGCGCGCGGAGCGAAGTGTTGTTTGATAGCGGGCGTTCGGAGTGGTGGGCTAGAGACGGGTTTTGTTGTCGTAGACGCCTCTGAAATCTTTGAGGCGTATGGCAAATAGATCAAGGAACATGCGTGACGCGTCGCGAAGAGGATTGACTTTTGAATTGGGGCTGTTAATCCAGCGTACGGGCAGCTCCTCAATCTGCAGGCCATGTTTCACGGCAATGTAGAGGAGTTCCGCATCGAAGCTAAAACGGTCAATGCTTTGATGGGAGAAGCATAAGACAGCCGCTTCCGCGGAAAAGCCTTTAAAACCACATTGCGTATCGGTGTAAGCGGTGATCCCTAATATTCTTTCGATGCGGTTGAAACAGCGCCCCATCATTTCTCGATACCAAGCTTGGCGTTGTTGAATAATGGAATCGGGCAAGGCGCGGGATCCGATGATAATATCTGCCCGCCCCTCAAAGAGCGCTTCACAGCGATCCAGCTCTTCAATGGGTGTTGAGCCGTCTGCGTCGTAAAAGAAGCGAAACTTTCCCGTGGCACGGTGGAGCATTCCGGTTTTTACGGCGAAGCCCTTGCCTCTATTTTTAGGCAAGGATTCCAAGTGAATCGGTGTGCCGCTTTTCTGCTGAAATTGGGTTACCACCTCTTTGGTTTGGTCGGTGCTGCCATCATCGACAACAATAATCTCGGCATCATAAGCGCAGGCTGAGAAATAACGATCGGCGGCGGCAAGCGTTTGGCTAATGCGCGCCGCCTCGTTATATGCCGGGATGACCAAGGATAAAAAGATGGGGGTAGTCACAATTATTTTTCCGGTTTAAACCAGATATTTCTGAATTGCACACGGTCTCCATGGTCCTGGAGGAGGAGCGGACCTGCCGTTGTTTCTTGGTCGCTGACGCCGCCGGGCGTGCCGGATTCAAGCTCTACATCGTCGTGAATGGTGTGGCCATTATGGACTACCGTAATGCGCGCATTCTTTGTTTTATTGCCTTCTTCATCGAATTGCGGCGCTGAAAATTGGATATCATAACTTTGCCATTGCAGCGGCGGTAATACGGCATCTACGGCAGGAACGGCAAATTGATAAATGCCGCCGCAGAGATTATCTTTCGGGACTAGTCCGAAGCTGTCCAGTACCTGCACTTCATAGCGGCCCAGGAGGTAGACGCCGCTGTTGCCGCGTCCTTGTCCGCGGCTGGTGGGCATGAACGGTGTCCGGAATTCTACATGATAAAGGCCGCTGCCATAATCTTCACGGGTTTTAAAGCTGCTGCCGCACACTTCCATGGCATTTTCCCCGGTCAGGCACCAGCCCAAGGGCCACCGTTCCCACAAATCGGTGTTGGAGCCGTCAAAAAGAAGTATACCGTCTTCCGGCACGGCTGCGCCCAAGCTGGGCGGTGTGAGAAAGACGCGGTTTAAGACGAAATCGCGGGCCGGTGCCGATTCATCGTCGGCAGCTGTGAACGAGCCCTTCATGACTTCATTTTCAACGGTTGCCTGAAGGAGAAAGGTGTCTTTTAAAGAGCGTATGCTGAAGCGATTCTCAAAGGTGATGCTTCCATTCTCTTCTGTCGTGCCTCTCATTTCACGGCGGGTAGCATTTTCCTCTGAGTCGCCCACAAAGATTACCGCGCGGTGATCAGTTTTGGTAATGGCGACAATTTGCGCACGGATGTAGTAGTCAGCCCACTCTTCATTTTCAAAGCTTCCATGATAATTGCCCATGATTCCATTATCATCGTCCGATTGTGCCATCGGAGCAAAACACAGGGCACCCAGTAAGAGTAACGTAAACAATCGCATCATAAAGATCCTTATCTTGTTGTTTCGCTGCGCTGCCGCGATATTTCATAAAGGGCGTATACGCAACAACATAAACCATAGTTTTCTACAACAATTCCGTTGCAATGACAAACACTATTTTGACCGTGCTCCCTATAGCTTCTCGTGAGAAATCCTATTTTTGACTTGGCATGGAGCGGGTTGGTTTGCAATACAGCCCGGAAAAGCGAAGATTTTTACCTCCCTACACAGTAACATGTATGATGCCTGAAACACCACTTTAAAAAGACCGGCTTCTATCCATGGGACGCGTATCAGCCTTTATTAGGCTTGGAAGAGGCTGGGTGCAAGAGGGTTTGAGTGCACCGTATTTCTTGAAAACATCATCTGAGCATTATTTCAATTAATTGATGAAACAAATTCTTTTGATGTAGAATTCACCTATCCCCTATACTGGGGTAGCACAACTCACTTGAGGAAGTGTTGTAGATATAAAATAATCAGCGGTGGTTTTCAAAGGCAACGTGCTCTCCCCTTGCTGTCTTGGAAGGGTCACCGCCCATGTCCAAACAATGGCGCAGTAAGTGACTGCCCATTTCACGCCGGAAATTTAAGGAAAATAGTTGTAATGAAAAAGACATTGTCACGACGATCTTTTATGAAACAAACGAGTCTTGCCGGTCTGTCCGTACCGCTTATTTTGCCGAGGCTCAGCCTTGGAGCGCCTGTTTCGGAGAAACTGCATCATGCCGCCATTGGCGTTGCTGCGCAAGGTGCCTATGATCTTGAGCAAATTTTTAGCAGCGGTAAAGTGGTAGTTCGCGCCTTGTGCGATATTGACGCTGTGAGTTTGGAAAAGGCATCGAAACGTTATCCTGATGCCCGTTTATATCGGGATTGGCGTGAGATGCTCGAAATGGAAGGCGATCAGATAGACTCGGTGAATGTCTCCACGCCCGATCATACGCATGCCCCGGCTGCCATGACTGCAATCCAAAAGAAACTGCATGTCTTTTGCGAGAAGCCGCTGACTCACAGCGTCTTTGAAGCGCGGCGTCTGACGTTGGCGGCTAAAAAACAAGGCATCGCCACGCAAATGGGCATCCAAATACACGCCCATGATTTTTATCGTACGGCGGTCATTTGGCTGCAGGAAGGCGCCATCGGCAAGGTGAAATCGTGGCATTCGTGGTGTTCCGCTGTCTACACCACCGACGACAAGCAACGGCCGGAAGGGGAAGACGCCATACCGGAACATGTGAACTGGGATTTTTGGCTGGGGGTTGCGCCGCAACGTCCCTACAAGGAAGTACTTTATCATCCTTTTAAATGGCGCTGTTGGCGTGATTTTGGAAGCGGCGCTGTCGGCGATTTTGGCTGTCACATTTTCGATCCTGTTTTTACGGCCCTAGAAATTGGCGCGCCCCGCACCATCACCGCTGAGACCGAATGTGTCAGTGATGAAGTGCATCCTGCGTGGACCATTTCACACTATGTCTTCCCCGGCACACAGTGGACGGCGGATCGTGAAATTTCAGCGACTTGGCGCGACGGCGGTAAAAAGCCGGATCCGAGTCTTTCCCCTCACCTTTCCGCAGACTTTGAATTGCCCGCAAGCGGTTCCATTATCATCGGGGAAGAAGGAACGATGATCCTTCCCCATGTGGGGCCGCCGCATCTTTACCCTGAAGAAAAGTTTGTGGACTATCCGAAGCCCGAATTGGAACCCAAGAATCATTATCATGAATTTGTGGATGCTGCCTTATCGGGAACTACGGGAGACGCGGGCTTCCACTTCTCCGGGCCCCTGACTGAAGCCGTATTGCTCGGCAATATTGCCAATCGTTTCCCGGGCAAAACATTGCAGTGGAACAGTCATCAACTAAAATTCGACAACAATACGGATGCCACCGGCTTACTTCGACGTTCTTATCGCAAAGGCTGGCAAATCCGGGGGTTGTAAACCTTAACTGAAACATGAATGAATACGGCCGAAGAATGGCATGACGACTCGGTTCTTCTAAAGAATCGGTACGCATACTGTTTTTCGTCCGCTTATTGACTCGAAAGATATATGAGGAAAGTCCATGAGGATGAAGGCATTTTATAAAGATTCATTGACCCGTGCTGCAGCGCTGCTATATCTGCTGTGCCTGACAGCTGCGGTCCTACTTTCTGCCAAGAATGCTTATGCGTACAGCGGTGGGGTGGGGACAAAAGAGGATCCTTATCAAATTGCCTGCCTTGCCGATTGGCTATGCCTTGTGGAGGCGGTGGATACAGAGCTCCAACATTTTCTTCTCACGGCAAATGTGGATTGTGGCGGCAGCGCTATGCGCCCTGTTGGAGATGAACAGCCCTTTCAAGGGATCTTGAACGGTGGGGATTACTCTTTGTCAGGCGCTGAGATTGTTGGCGACAATGATTCCCCTGTCGGACTTTTTCGCATCGTAGGGGCGGGGGCGCTGATCAAGAATCTTCGTGTCACTGATGTGACCGTACGGGGCAAGATCAATGTGGGCGGTCTCGCGGGAATTAACCAAGGCACCTTAAGGAATTGCCGTGTACAGGGAGCTGTTGAAGGAAGTATGTACGGGAGTCATGTGGGCGGCTTAGTCGGATACAATGATGGTGGTGTTTTGGCGGGATGTCATAGTGAAGGGACGCTGACTGGTGCTGCTTATTGTCAAAAGATCGGCGGCTTGGCGGGATACAATTCCGGAACCATCACGGAATGCAGCGCTCAAGTCGATGTCATCGGATTTGTCAGCACAGTCGATGTGGGCGGACTGGTTGGTGTCAATGATGGCGGCGCTATTAAATTTTCCTGTGCCTCAGGATCTGTAACGGGAGGCTGGGGCATGGGCGGCTTGGTGGGAACGCAAACACTGGGTACGATCCTCGCCTGTTATGCCACAACTTCTGCAAAGGGAATGTTTAATAATGTGGGCGGCTTGGTAGGATTGAATCGGGATAAGATTATCGCTTCGTATAGTACGGGATTGGTGATCGGGCTGCATCATGTGGGGGGACTGGTGGGACAGAACCTGCAAGGTCTTGTTCATTTTTGTTTTTGGGATAAGGAGCGCAGCGGCAGAGATGAAAGTGCCGGCGGCCGTGCCTTATTATCCCAACAAATGAGTAAAACCCTTTACTTTAAAAATAAGGGTTGGGAAACCTATCCCTGGTTTTTGGTTGATGGTGAAATGCCTCGTCTTGCTTGGGAGAAATAGGCAAGACCTTCTTTGCGCCCGCTGTTATATCTTCATCGTGAATAAGTAACGCCCCCGACAGCATCACTGCGGGGGCGTTTAAATTAGCTAGGTTAGATTACTGTATGGGGCTTAGTTAACGCCTTTAAAGATACCAATGATATTCGCCAAGCTCGGCAGTACTGGTTGGGTCGCTCCCAAGTCCATACTGGCCGTATTGTCCTGACCGGGCGCAGGCGCCACATAAGGGATCCAGTCCACGTGGCCGTCCATGAACAACACGTTACATCCGCCGGGAACGTGGTTAAAGTAAGCTACTGCTTTACCGTAATTCCCGAAAAGATCCATCATGGCGAAAAGCGTGCTTTGAGCCATGGCGGCGGTCTGTGGATTATTGACGTCCGTGATCATGAAGCGCTCGTTACCTTCCTTAAGACGGTAAACGCGGTCGCCTCGGCCATTACCCCATGTATTAAAGGCAGACTCTAATTTCAGGTCGTTGTCAACAACTCTGCGCAGTACAATACCGTGGGGCGTGCTGCCGGCACTGGTCAGTTTACCGAAGAGTTCGCGGAGCAGTGCGTCTATGGTGGCACCAAATTGTGCGGAGGCAAGTCCGCCTTCAGGCGGTGTAAAACCAAGCATGCTTGATGTTGCATCTAAATGGGTAAAAATACCCACTTCTACGGGAGGAATTTGGGGGTGCTGCATGAGGTCGAAGATCCAGCCAATATAAGCATAGCTGCTGCCTGCTTGCCAGTTCTTTCCGGCTTTCCAAAATTCCCAGTCACCATTGGAATCACGGAGTGTGTCGAGGTCTTCTTCCGAGTCTGAGGGACAAATGCAGATTGACGGATCACTGTTGTAGTTGGGATACCACGCCGTCACAAGGGCTGTGGGGATCAGTTCCAGAACGGAGGGATTGCTGCTAAGGGTCAGATCCGGCCAACCGGGAGCATTTTGGTTGGTGATTTGGAGAGGCGGCCAATAATCTTTTTGTTCATCGGCGTACAATTTGAAAATGGTGCCCCATTGCTTCAAATTGTTTTGGCAGGATTTGCGTCGTGCGGCTTCTCGGGCACGCGCCAGCGCCGGCAGGAGGATTGCAGCCAGAATACCAATGATTGCAATCACTACCAGCAGCTCAATCAGTGTAAAGCCTTTACGTTTCATGTTTGTTCTCCTTGTAAAATTAAATAAGATAACAGACTAACAAGACATATTTCTTCTAAGGCAAATTAAATTTAGACCGAATTCGACACTCCTTTCTGTTGATGGTTAGTCCTATAATTATAAAAACAACACTTTTAACGTATCATAAGTTTATAATGGATGTCAATATATATCAATTGAATTTTCATCGCGTTGCAGCTATGGGCCGCTCTCAGATATACTCTTATACGTAGGAGTGTCCACACATCTTTTTTTTCTTTCACAACAAATCTTGCCCCGGTTCACAGTCTTTTCCTTGTCCGGGCCGATTAAATTATGATGGAGGAAGTACCTTCCGGTGCGATTTGAAATTTTTGTAGCAGCCCGCTATTTACGGGGAAAACGCAAAACACGTTTCATCAGCCTGATCACCTTTATTTCTGTGGCAGGCGTGAGTGTGGGTGTTACAGCGTTAATCGTGGTGATGAGTGTCATGACCGGTTTCGACAATGCGCTGCGCGAAACGATTATCGGCAATCGTTCCCATTTAACGGTCTTCAATCGTGCAGGCCTGCCGCTTGAAGAGCCCTACACGGTTATTTCCGAATTGAAAGCCCTTTCCCCGGAAATCTTGGGGGCAGGTCCCGTGATGCAAATGGAGGCTTTAATCAAACGGGGCGATAACACGACGGGTGCTTTTGTGTTGGGTATTGATCCGGAACTAGAAGCAGAAGTTACGGATCTGCCGCGCAACCTTACCCATGAGGGCGGCCGCATGTTTGGCGAGGGGAAAATGCCCGGTGAAAAAGAAATTGTGCTGGGCTTTCGGCTCGCCCACCGTCTCGCCGCGAGGGTAGGTTCTGAAGTGGCGGTCATGACGGATAAGCCCACGGTCACGCCTTTTGGCATGCGCCCGGGCAACCAAGTGTTTCTTACGGTGAGCGGTATTTCGCAAGCGAAAATGTCTGACTTCGACAATCTATATGCCTTTGTCGATATTGACACGGCACAAATGCTTACGGGCCGCAACGTGGTCGACGGCATACATGTGCGCCTGACCGATGCCTTTCTTGCCGACAAGGTGTCCGCCTTGATTCGTGATGAGCTGCCTTACCGTGCGGAAACGTGGTATGAAAGTCAGGAAGCATTTTTCGAAGCGTTGAAGCAGGAAAAAGTGGCGATGTTTATTATTCTTGTGTTCATTGTGCTTGTTGCCGCTTTTAATATCACGAGCACGCTGATTATGATCGTCATGGAAAAGCAACGAGACATCGGCATACTGCGCACGCTCGGTACAAGCGGCTGGTCTATACTCAGTATCTTCATTGTGGAAGGATTGCTTATAGGACTGACAGGTACCGTGATAGGGCTGATCTTCGGCGTGGTGCTTTCCTACAACATCAACCCTGTTGCAGAACTTATCGCGTGGTTCTTGGGCGTGGATTTATTTAATAGTACCATCTACTACTTCGACGGCATCCCCGTCGCCATTGTCATTTCTGATTTGGTGTGGATAACCGTTTCTGCGGTTTTGCTCACCCTAGTATCAACTCTATATCCGGCGTGGAGTGCCACACGCCTCAATCCGGTGGACGCGCTGCGCTATGAATAATGGGGTCAACAACGTTATCGCTTGTGATAAGATTCGGAAAGTATACCGTGACGGCAATCGTGAACTGGTCATACTGGATGGCATCAGCCTCGAAATTCCCGAAGGGAAAATGGTTTCTATTACGGGACCGTCCGGTGTGGGCAAAAGTACCTTGCTCCATATTTTGGGAACCTTAGACAACCCTTCTTCAGGCGATCTCTTTTTTCGAGGCGAAAAATTAAGCGCCTTGACGAGTGCAAAAATTAATCACATTCGCAATCGTGAAATCGGATTTGTGTTCCAATTCTATCATCTGCTCCCTGAATTTACGGCGCTGGAAAATGTGATGATGGCGGCATTGTGTAAAGGGGCACGACGAAAAGAATGTAAGGAACGCGCCGCCGGGCTCTTGGAACAAGTGGGATTGAAGGAGCGTATGACCCATAAGCCGGGCCAGCTCAGCGGGGGTGAACAACAACGGGTCGCCATTGCCCGAGGCCTTTTCAATCATCCTTCCGTATTGTTGTGTGATGAGCCGACCGGCAATCTGGACGAGCGCACCGGTATTGAAATCGTTGAATTACTTTGCGATCTCAACCAAAGCGGAAGCGTCACCTTGATCATTGTGACCCATGATGATTCGATTGCCAAAAATGCAGATCTTTGGTTTTATCTTCACAAGGGACAGGCGCGGAGAGAGAAATAATCGGCGATCCGACGTGTCCCGTTTTTCCATGAATGAGAAAAGAACGGAGACGGTCCATTCTCTCTGCCGGGTTTATACACAGGCCCATATCCATTCAGAAAGAATCATGTGTGCAGGTGTTCTTCTCCGCCGGTCGCGATAATTTATATAAAGTTGTACTTACATTTCAGGCACAGTTATAATTTCAGTTCTATTTGTTTTTATACGATTTTTAAACACCTGTCTTTATCCCATTACTTATGAAGGATTCATGTCATCAAAAAACAAGGCTTTACACTTATCGAACTGTTGGTTGTCATTGCAATAATTGGAATTTTGGCCGCTATTTTACTTCCGGCCTTGGCACGTGCCCGTGAAGCGGCACGCAGAAAGTCGTGTCAAAACAATTTAAAACAATGGGGCACCATCTTTAAATTGTATGCCGATGAACAAAAGGATTATTGGCCTCCCATCCAAGATACCAATATCCATAAAGAAGGCTGGCCGGGGCCGGCGGGCTTGGCGGGCTTATCGGGAGATGCCTCCGTTTTTGAAATTGCGTCGACCCCCCTTATCAGTGCTTGGTATCCGAACTACAACAGCGATCCTTCCATTTTAATTTGCCCGTCTGATGCGGAAGATGATGTTGATTCCCTGAGAGATGAAAATGGCGATTGGAATTTTTGGAAGCCCGGCGAAAATTGGAAGGCAGGTCCCAGCTATGTTTATTTTGGCTGGATGTCAGACCGTTTGCAAGCCCGTGATTTGCCGCCGGTACCAATCGAGACTTTCGATTATATCTCTGCCGGCGCGGGCGTTGTGGGATACGAAGCGCCGGAAGGCTGTTTTGTGGCGCAGCAATTTGGCGCTGCCTTGGATGGCGTCTTAAAGAGCTTCGTCCAATATGCCATGAACACAGGCCCTTACGCCAATGAACCTGCCGGCATTGCACTGCGTAAAATCGGTGATAACAATGTTCAAGTTGCAGCAGGTCGTGGAAATGGGGGCAGCGATACGATCTACCGTTTTAAGGAAGGGAATGAACGCTTTTTGGTTACAGACGTGAACAATCCTCAAACGTCCGCCATGGCGCAGAGCACTATTTATACCATGATGGATTTTTTTGGTAACCGGGAAGGCGTGAGCATGTTCAACCACGTACCCGGCGGCTGTAACGTAATGTTCATGGATGGGCACGTGGAATGGATTCCTTATGTACCGCCTGCTCCCGGTCAGGATGATACGCCGTCTATGGATCTGGGCGCGACACAGCCTGTGCTTCCCAGTATTGCCACGATCATCGGTATATTCAGCGTACAGATCTAAAGGCCTTGCTGTGCGGACAACGTCTCATGCCTTGATTGAGATTGTTGAGATCAGCTGTGCGCTGCGCTTAGGCGCCTACGCCGCTGAGCCAATAGACAAAACCGATCAATAGGGCGACCCACGCCCAGAAAAATAGAAATCCGTATACAGCGCTTCGCGATGGCACGAGAATTTCGAAATCAGGGTGTTGGATGATTTTGCGTGCCGGAGGCGGCGTTACGCCTTCGGGCAGGGTGAAGGGATCAGGGTGGTGAAGCTCGTCGCGCTGTATAGGGGTACGCAGGCAGTCATAGAAGCGATCCAGCTTTGCTTTATCGACGCGCCGCGTCAGGAGACTGACGATAATGCCTGCGGCAAAGGCGGAAGAAAGATAGGCTGCAATTTGCCACGAGTCACGGAAACGTTCTTCCCAGATCATGGTGTCAGGAAGATGTGTGACCGCCCAAGCGTGGAACTGCGGCAGGGAGGTCACTGCGAGGACAGCAAAGCCGACCAAAGTAGATGCCCACGCGCCGGCGACGGTAGCACGGCGCCAGAACAGACCGAGCCAGAACGCCGCGCCCATTAAAGCTTGTAGTTTGAAAAACCAGACCAATCCGCTGGGCACGTCCTGAACCCAGAACGAAAACACAACGGCAATTAAAACAACGACTACGGCGGTCACACGTCCCACCAATACATAATGTCCATCTGCTTTGTCGCGCACCAGCCAGCGGCGGTAAAAGTTTTGTGTGAACAAGGCGGAGCAGGACACCATGAAGGCGTCACAGGAAGATTGGAGTGATGCGATTAAAGCGGCCAAAAAGATACCGACAAGGCCGGGCATGATGGCGGGCAGCAGCCGCTGCGCCACGGCTCCATAGACCAAGTCAGGATCCATGGCGGGGCTTTCGCCGGCAAACATGACCACGCCGCAAAGACCGACAATCATCCATGCCACTGTGCAGAAGCGTTTGAGCAGGTTGCCGGCTGCAAAGCCGATTTGACCATCCATCTCCGTACGTCCTGCCGCGCACGTACCCATGGTATGGGGTTGGGTAACGATACCTACTAGGGCGCTCGTACAGAGCATGATGATATAGAACAAGTTTATTTCACCGGGTGCCACAAGACTGAACATGTGGCTGTCCTGAATGCCTTCATGGAGCCCTGAAAATCCGCCTACCGCACTGAGCGCATAGGGGATCAGCAAGAAGGACAGGACGAGGGTTAGGATGCCCTGCAGGAAATCGGTGAGAATGGCGGCCACCAATCCTCCGGCAATACCATAAAATAAAATGAGGGCGGTCATGGCTAGAACAGCGGCGTAACGGCTCACAGCGCCGCCCGTTAAGGCTTCAATCATCGAGGCCGCGCCCAATTGTAATACGCCGATATTGACGGTAAGGAGGCCCATGCCAACGAAGGCGTAGAGCCCTGCCACACTGCCGTTATAGCGCTGTTCGAAATAGTCGCCCGTAGTCAGGGCGCGCATACGCCGAAAGACGGGCGCGATCAACCAATAGAAGGGGGTGCAGAACAACCACAGCCATTGGAACCAGATGCCGGATAAACCGCCCACATAGGTTTTTGAAGAAACACCGACCGCATCATTGCCGCTGGTGCCTGCGCCAAAGGCGAAAAAGACCATCATGGTTTTTCCGAAACGCCTGCCGCCTATAAAAAAATCGGAGGTATTGGAAACACGGCGCGCGGTCCAGATACCGATTATCAGCACGATGCAGAAATAGACGGCGAGGGCCGCCCAATCCCACAGGGTTAATCCCAGCATAGCGCTTCCTCTCCTTGTTGTACGCGGCGAAGCCCGGGTATTGTGTACCCGGGCTCCCTATCTTTGTTCCATCATCCGGCTCAGTTGGTGTCTTTGAAACCTTGGTTTAGGAAAAGGTAGAGTCCGTCTTTGCCCGGCGCTAAGATGTCTTGCCAGCCGTTGCCGTCCACATCATCGACCCAGAAATAAATACCTGCGCCGCTTGCTTTGCCCGCCTCACCGTAATCAATGGTGTGCCGTGTGAAGGTGGTGCCGTCGATCTTGAAGTAATAGAGCCCTATGGGATCGTCAGCGCCGGGGTCGCTGCCGTTGTGAGCATAGTACCGTTTGCCTGTGATCAGCTCTAATTTGCCGTCATTGTCCAGATCGACCAAGCGCAAGTCATGATATTGGGAACGTTCAGTATCAATGTCGTGGCGTGTCCAGCTGCGCTTGCCCGCCTCGTCTTTGCCCTGTTCCATCCACCACAATCCGTAATCATGTGCGGCGCCATAGATGAGATCGTTCAGCCCGTCACCGTTCACATCATAGACCAAAATAGGCAGGCTTGCATGATCCAGCTCAAATTCTTCATGCCAAATCCAGGCGTCGCCTTGATACGGATCTTCCGGTGCTTCCAGCCAGCCTCCGGCAAGAATGATATCGTTGCGCCCGTCACCGTTGATATCGCCACAGCCCAAGCCGTGCCCGCCGGTACCGCCGGAAATGACATACTTTTCAAAGCGGCCTGTCCCTTTGCCGTCTTCATCTCGGATCAGCTTGAAAACACTTACAGGGGTGACTACAGGAATGAATTCAGGATAACCGTCATTGTCGAAATCGCAAGGGCAGGTGCGTTCAATATTACCCACTTCTGCGATGTCGTGGGTGATCCATTCTCCGGTATTGCCGGGGTTTT
This sequence comes from Candidatus Hydrogenedentota bacterium, assembly GCA_012523015.1. Classification (NCBI taxonomy): domain Bacteria; kingdom Pseudomonadati; phylum Candidatus Hydrogenedentota; species Candidatus Hydrogenedentota bacterium. The sequence goes on along the minus strand of JAAYJI010000140.1, from coordinate 19,723 downwards.
CGCGCCACTGCAGGGTGAGCCCCCACCAGCCGCCTGTGATAATATCCATCAGCCCGTCACCGTTTACATCAACAGGTATGTTGGAGAAGTCGTCAAAATAATTTTGGATTGCCTGAATTTCGGTCACTTTATGGGCGGTCTTAAAATCAGGTCCTTTATACCAGAAGCCGCCTGAGAAAAGGTCTTTAACACCATCATTGTCCACATCAAAAATGGAGGCAGCTTCAAAATTGGCGGTGCCGATCCGCATCTTCTCGAAGTGCAGCGTAGCTTCTTCTGCAACGCCGACTACAGCAAATATCATTGTGAATACCAATATCATTCTCATCATGCTAGTCCTTTCTTGCCAAGGGTTTTATGTCTATCTTAAAAACTATTTGTATCGCTATAAAACAGGGGTGCAGTACATGGGGCTGCCGTCGGGATAGGTGAGACGTATTCCGAAGGCCCATCCGCCTGCATGTTGTGTGATCGCTGCGAGCAAGCTGTTGATACCCGGGCGCAGCTCAATGTCGACCACATCTTCATCTAAGGTATAGCCGCGGTCTGCATCTTTTTCCCACACCAACGTCTCATTGACCCAGACACGGAGGCCGTCATCAGAACCTGCGCGCAGTTGCGCGGGGCCGCCTTCTTCAACCTCAATTTGTATAAAGGCGAAGGCGACAGATGCGTCGATAGCACCGAGCACGCTGTGTAGGTTGATGAGCCCGCCCGGGTCAGCGCTATGCACTTCTTTCCATGTCAATGTATCTTCATCGCGTATGTAGGAAGCTTTCAAATTAATCTGCGGCTCGTTGATATAATTTTGGGAGAAACCCGCTGCTGCTGACCATGGGAAAGGTCCGACAATATGCCAACTTGGAATGATTCCCAATTTACTCCTTAGTGTGGGATCGCTGTCATGGGCGGGCAGCATTGCAAGGGCTTCTTGAACGGTCTGCGTCGTGGTCATCTGCGGCAGCGCCCGCTCCAAAAGCCGCTGCCCTTCTTCAACGCGGTCTCCTGCGATCGCCTTCAACGCGATTCCGAAAAGACCGACGGGCGGCAGATGGAGCAGGGTGTCTCCATCTGCGAGGTCAAGGATTATATCAAAGGCTTCGGCTACAGGATTCTGAATGATATGTTCAAGGGCTTGGCCGCGCAGCGCGTCTTGCTCAGCGTGGCGATAGATACTAAGCCAAGCCTGCCCCGACGCTTCTTTATGCCCTGCTTGCAGCAAGCGTTCCGCTAGCAATGGGAGCGCTTCGAGCGCTTCCTTGTAGGTATCGGTGTGGGCTGTGTCTTTGTCTGCCCTGAGACAGGCCTCAAAAATAGCGACACCTTCGGGAAGGGCTGTTTGTACCAGCGCCTTTCGTGCAGCCTTTTGGACGAGGAGATTATCGTCTTCAGCGGCAGCCAGCAGTACTTCCTTATATTCGGGATAGGGATGATCTGCAAAGAGCTCCACGAATCCTATTTTCATGGTGGCGCTGCAATGAGCCCACAGTGCTGCAAGCTCCATCCGCACTTCCCTGCCTTTGAGGGCGCGAAAGGCTTCCAGGGCAGCGGCTTCCAAGACACCTTCCTTGTCCTCATCCAGAGCGTCCATAATCATTGAGATACTGCCGCTGTCTCCGTAACGGCCGAGCCCGATTATAGCGCCGCCCTGAATAAGCGTATAGGGCGCATGTTTCAGTATGTTTCGATAGGACTCCATGACCTGTTCCCACATACCGCCGCGCTCAGCCAGCGCATCATTGATGCGGAGCCTGCCATCCCACGCGTCAAAAGCATATTCTTCGGAAACTTCTTCACAGATCTGCTGTGCCCGCGGCAAGAGATCCGGATCGCCTGTTTTTGCCAGTGCACGCAAGGCGGCAGCCCGTACCGCGTCGGAAGGCGCATCTAAATATTTCTTGAGTTCGGGGCAAAGCGCTTCCGGTGGAAAGGCGGCGATGGAACGAAGCAGCGCCACTTTAAAGGAGTCATCGGCGTCGTTCAAGGCTTCGCATAAAAGCTCATGAGCCTGTGGGCTTTGCAGCTGTTGCAAAGCGGTTCGTGTCGCTTCACGCCACGCTTCCTGTTGAAGCAAAGCGGAAAGATTATCGAGAGGTATTTGGAGATAGGGAACATAGGGCAGGAGCTGTAAAGCGAGTACTTTTTGTTGGTCTGTTGTTTCGGGCGCCAGCAGGGAGACGATGAGCGCGCTGAGGCACTGCTGTTCTTCCTGTGTCGCTTGATGGATACTTTCATGGAGGATATCTTCCAAGACGCGGAGCGCAGCGGCAGCGGTTTTTTGGTTTGCATGGGTGAGGAGGGGAATCATTTTTTCCGCGGCCCCTATTCCATATGAAGGCAGCACTTGGCGCGCCCGGGCCTGCAGCGTGCCATTGTCTCCGCTCTCGAGGTCTATCACCAATTGATCCAAGGCCGGCGGAATGCCGCTCAAAGCAGTGCTGCTTATAACAACTGCGAACAACCAAAGGTATAGATAGTGTCTCATCATGCTTCCTTGCCTCAAATATACCATGGTGTACGATAGGCGCGGGTTAAATGCTGATTGGCTTGGGGATCGTTCCTAAACAATTCTTGGTCGCCATCCCAATATAATTTGCGTCGCGTTTTAAGGGCAATGCCTCCGAGTAAGGGCGCATTGGTCGAACGCACTCCTTGTTCGATGTCGGCGGCAGGTCGGCTGCGGCTGCGAATGGACGCGAAGAAATCGTTGTGGTGGGGGGGATGTGCCCAACTTTCCTCAGGCTCTCCTACGAGTTCCTCTTTGACCTGCTCATTTCGTCGGATTACGAGGGAAGCACGGTCAACGCTGAGTGCGCCCTCTTCCCCGTAAAAGCAAATGCCATAACTTTTCCCTTCGCGAAAATCGCTTGGGCGCTGTTCCCAGCTCACGAGACAACCGGGGTATTCATAGAGGGCAGTCAGGATTTCATAATTGTCCTGTCCGATTTCTTTTGTAAAACTGCCGCCCGAAGCCTGGACGCTGAGCGGACGATCCTGACCGATTCCCCAATGAACAATGTCGAGCAGATGAACGCCCCAATTGGTGAACTGGCCGCCTCGGGCATAGTCGTGCCAGCCCATCCATCCAGTATAACGTTCCATGGAAAAGGGCACTTTAGGAGCGGGCCCAAGCCAAAGATCCCAATCGAGACCGCGGGGCACTTCTTGGCGCGTCTCGCCGGTCTGCCACACGTTTTGCCCTACCCATACGGATGCGGCGGTCACCTTGCCAATATCGCCGCGGTGTATCCGAGTCATGGCAGTTTGGAAAAGAGGCATCGTCCGCTGTTGTGTTCCCAATTGGACGACCCGCCCGTAACGGCGTGCCGCTTCAACCATAGCCCTGCCTTCCGCAACGGTGGTTGCCGCCGGTTTTTCCACATAGACATCTTTGCCCGCCTGACATCCGAGAATCGTGAGCATGGGATGCCAATGATCCGGTGTTGCCACGAGTACGGCATCAATATCTTTACGATCCAGAATGTGCCTAAAATCTTGATAACCGTCCGGTTCAATATTACGCTCTTTTTTGAGCCATTCCAAAACGGGTTTGAAGCGTCCCGTGGCAACATCACATACGGCCGCCAAGCTGCATTGGGGATTCTCGCTTAGGGCTTCGATATGACGACGGCCCATGCCGCCTGTGCCAATGACTGCCAATCGGATTTGTTCGGAAGGCGGCACCCGGCGTGCCATGGATAAGGCGCTGTGGGCGCGGGGCGCATAGAGACTTGTCACGGTTGTTCCCAAGGCGGCAGTGCGGGCGCAGGCAGCTAAAAATTGGCGTCGACTCACAGACTTGTGTCGAAGCTTCATAAAAGACGTCCTTATGATAGGGTGTAGGCTTCTTTCCGGTATAGCCTTTTTGCTATTGGGGAACTGTTATTATGCACAGAAAATAGGGCACAGTAAAGAATATCTTATGGAGACATTGACGCGGGGCAGGGCGCCATGGATTTTTGCGAAGGGAAAATGTCTTTTTCGAAGATTTAGAGGAAAGAAAATGAAGCGGGGACAGGCGGTCCGAAATACAGACATGCTTTTGGATCCTAAGACTCTCAGCTTAGGCTGCAGCGGATTGGCCAGCGATCAATCTTGGTAAATGGAGACCTTATCACCTACACGCAGGACGGGCGCATCCGGCCAGTTGTTCCATTCAAACAAATCTTTGACTTTAACGCCATAACGTTGTGCGATGGAGGTGGGGTTTTGTCCCGCCGTGACGGTGTGCACCGTTTTCTTTTGTGATGCCTTGGAGAGCTGGATGTCCTTCGATTGGTCACGGGTGCTGATACCTTGCTGCGCCTGTGGGATTGTCAATGTGTGTCCAACGATCAATATAGATTTGGCGGTGAGATCATTGGCAGCGAGGAGGTTCGCCGTTTTAACGCCATAACGGGCCGCAATGGCGGAGGCGGTTTCACCCGGCGCAATTTTATGGGTCTTCACTTCAGCTTTTTGTGCTTTGCTCGGTGTATTATTTTGTTCGGCGACAGCGGTTGTCGAAGCGGCTTTCCCGCCGGGACCGCCGATGACCAGACGATCACCTGCGCGAATCACGGATTGGGGTGTGAGATTATTCCAGCGGAGCAGATCAGGGGTGGAAACGCCGTAGAGTTTGGCGATGACGCTGGGATATTCACCGGATTTGACTTCATGGTAGCGCGGGGCAGATTCTTGTGCGGGCGCGGCTGCTGTGCCGAGATTAAGCACCTGGCCGACACGGATACAATCGCCTTCTTTGAGGTTGTTCAGTTTTGTCAGCGCCGTTACCGAGGTTTTATGACTGCAGGCTATGGCAGACAAGGTATCCCCTGTTTTTACGGTATAGGTCGAAGCGGCAGACTCTTTGACGGTCACGGTGGAGGCTTTTTCTTGAGCTAGAGCAAGGGCGGGATCTTTGCTGGTCGATACGACGCCGGGGATATGGAGCGATTGATTCGCCTGCAGCTGTCTGGCGTTACGAATCCGATTGGCTTGCATGAGCTGCTGTTCCGACACGCCATAAGTGCGTGCGATGCTGGAAATCGTTTCGCCTTTGCGCACTCTGTGTACGCCGCCTTTTTGAGGCGCTGATGCAGGTGCCTTTTCCACGGGCGCCGCATACTGAACGGGCTTCGTCGTTTTGAGGGCAGCCAACAATTGTTCTCGATGGCTTAGCGGTACAGCCATCATATATTCCCCTTGAGGGGGTGTCGCTTTTTGGATCAGATCGGGATTAAGCTCCGACAGGGTCCCTGCGTTTAATCCTAAGGTCTTATCCAGTTCCGCCAAGTTGTAGCGTCCATTTACGGGCACAAAATCTATGCTTTCGATGGTACTGTCCGGGCGGTTAAATCCGTATCTTTCCGGCGCGTTGGCAACCACGATATAGGCGAGCAGACGGGGATAATACTTTTTCGATTCTTGTTTAATGCGCTCGGAAGCAGGAGGCGTCTCAATAAGATTCCAAAAATTGCGGTCGCCGCCATTGGCTTCCATCGCCCGTGATAAGCCGCCTTCACCCATATTGTATGCTGTTACAGCAAGCGACCAATCACCATCAAAGAAATTGTACAAACACTTCAGATATTCTGCCGCCGCTTGGGTTGAACTGCGCCAGTTTTTCCGTTCATCTACGTAACTGTCCATTCGCAGCGAGAAGCGCCGTCCCGTGGCGCGCATGAACTGCCACATACCGCCTGCGCCTGCAGGAGAAACGGCATCAGGACGAAACATGCTTTCAACCATGGCGAGCCACGCTAGATCTTCGGGCAAGCCTTGGGAGCGGAAGTATTCTCTTATATAAGGCATATAGCGTGCGCTGCGATCGAGTCCCCGCTGAAAGGTACCGGGATAGCGTTCCCGCAGCTCGGCAATTTCTGCTTCTACATATTTAGGCAGGGGCAGACTAATGGCAATGTCGTTGTAGACCCCTGTTTTGGAAGAACCGAGACGCCCCTCAGGATGATGGTAAAGGTGGGCATGTTTCAAGTACATCTTCAAGATTGCTTCAAGCTGTCCGTTGGATTCATAGAAAAGAGCAGGATCCAGGTTGGCATCTAAAAGCAGTTTCAGTACCCGTTGGTAATGGGCTTGGGCAGCGTCAAAATTACCTTGTTCGTGGGCGGCATTAGCTTTTTGAAGTTCTGCTTCTGCTTCGTTGAGCAAAGCGTTCACGTCGACAACTCGGTCGGCGTCCGTATCGACGGGGGCATGATCTATACGAACGGAGGGACGTATATGACCTTGGTCATAGGACTGATTGGCGCAACCGGTGATTAGGAAAATAACTGTGACAAAAAGGATCACCGAATTGTATGTAATGTAAGACGAAATGAATCGGCGACATGCTTCAGGTAAAGTGGCTACGGTTTTCACGTGCGAACGCTCTCCTTATCTGCCGTGTCGAGTTGGTCATTGCAAATAATAGGTCTGCTATCGGCATAAACCAAGCGGATCAAATTGGATGGACTCCCTTCACGCACAATGACTCGTCTCCGTTGAGCTATGTTTATTCAGCAGGTTCTTCAGACCCATTTGCGCATAGTTTATACTATATCCTGTGATATGTCAAGTAATATCCGTCTACAAGATGTGTTTTTCAGTTAAAACCATCAGGATTTGCATTCTTCATGATAACTGAAAATTATACGTTATCGATGTAAAACTGTCATATCAGGGCGTTGTTTCAGGGGTTTCGGGTTCAGCAGCCGCTTCAACTTCAACGGGCGGCTCCACCTCCTCCGCCGGTTCCGCTTCAAGGGCGGGTCTTTCTTCAGGTTTCAAAAAGAGCCGTTTCAGGTCGAAATGAATGTAAGGCTGCAGGGAGGCGTTTTGACCATTCTTCGCATGGGCTACCCATAATTCACGGGTAGTTGAATTGGCAAGGACGCCGTGGAGATTCGCGTTTTTCATGGCCGTTGCTTTCAAGATTTCTAAAGCAATGGCTTGATCGATGTTCCCGTAATTTTCAGTGATACCGTTGACGATGCCCATGTAACGGTGATCATAGGAATTGGAGCCATAGGGCAATTGCGGCGCATTGGCGCAGTCTTGCAGACTGCGGACCACGGGATCCATTGCCTCGTCTGAACGATAAACGGCGTCTTCCATGGGCTTGGCATATTCCACGGTTTCTTTGGGGTCGTTGGGCCCGAATTCCGCCACATGATGGGCCGTAGTTTCAAAGGCGCGCGCTGTTTTGGCGTCACCGTCGGCAACCACATAATTGAAGCCTACCGTGTGTTTAACCTGATTCATGAGTGCCCGCACTTCGTCAATATTGCCGCATTCTTCCAGTATCCTGCGTAAAATTAATTCGAGGGGCAGCCCGCGCAGCGATTTATCTTTGGTGACGGCGCCAATCTGGCTAATCGATATGCCTTCCATATTCATGCCGCTGTAAACACCGATTAATCCTGCGTAGCCCACGGATGCGAAGGCTTTCAATCCTTCAGGTTCATATAAACAAAGCAAGGCGGTGTCTTCCAGCCCGGCAGAAGTGATCCAGTCAAAATTACGGCCGTGATAGAGAGCGCCGTCTGTTGTTGCTTTACCCCAAACAGCGAAGGCGCTGCAGCCACGTTCAGTAATCACGGACAAGACATGTCCCCGTCTAAAGATCCTGAGATCGCAGCCGCTTCCGTCGGCAAGCCCTTCCATTTCTCGTTTGTAGCTTTCCGGAATGTAAGGCGCGCATAGGGCGTAGGTAATATCAAGGATCAGATTGGAGGCGAATCGGGGCAGCCCCACTTCCTGTTCTGCCTGTTTCAGCAAACCGTCGAAAAGATCCATGGTAAGCCGAACCTTTTCTTTGGCGAGGTAACCCCGTTGATAGCCCATTTCGTAGGGTGTTCCTTTGAGATGCAGCACCATAGCGCCGTCCACCTCTTCTGCCCAACCGTTGGCGTTTGGATCAATTTCTTCACGGGGACCGCGGCCGGGATGGAGCCATACATATGCGCCGATACCAAGAAGCAGTAGTACTCCTAAACTAATGACGATGATCCGTTTTAAAATGCGCATGGTTCAGACTCCTTTTTTAAAGATCAATGAAGCAAAGATAGTTTTTTGATTTCTGATGCTAAAAATAGCATGAGCTATTCATTAAAGACTCTTTGTTTTTTCTTTTGGTTTCTTGTACTATAATATTCCAAAGTGTGCTATAGAAGCGAAAAAAACAGACTGGAGCGCGTTCATGGAATTTTATGCAGAACTCTTTCAGCCGATTTTACCTTTTCTGAAAGAAAATGCCGTTCTACTGATTGTTGGCGCGCTTTTACTGGGGGTCATATTTTATTTTACACGCCGTTATTCTGTGCCTGCCTTGGTGTTTTTGCTTCAGATTGTTGTTTTAAGCTATGTGATGCACGTTTTTATCTTTGTGTTGGTAAAAGTGTCTGCTTGGTTCAAAAGTACGTCGTCCATGCGGATTATCCATGATGAGACAGATCATGTATATTGGACAACACCGCTTCTTCGGTTTTGGGAATGGGAGGAATACGATCCCAATTGGATCATATGGCTTGAGCTTGTTCTATTCATTGTTATACTTGCGCTCGTTCACCGTTTGCGTCCTTTGAAGCCGCAATACAAACATAAGTCCCGCTTTTACCAGGAACAACCGAAGACGAAAAGTACCGTCGACGATGATGATTGGGGAGTACCGCGCAAATACACAGGACTCAATTCGTCTGCTAAAGATCTGTTCAAAAGATAGCGGACGGAAAAGAGAAAACAAGCACTCATGCTTTGCTTTTGTTTTCAGGTATAATCATTTAGGACAACTGACGGAAAGTTCGATAGTGCCATTGGAAGTTTTTCCATGATTCATATACCCTATTTGGTAATTATGAGTACCCTTGTAGTAGCTATTGCAGGACTGAGTATTCCGTCTCTGTTTTGGCCCAAATGCCCTCATTGCGGCCGCCGCACGTGGGTCGCCAAAGAAGAATGCTCCCATTGTGGCAGCTATTTGCCCGATGACTTAGATTTATGATGCCTGCTTCCCAACGGAAACGGGTTGTAACACGTTGAAGCTGGAAGACTGATTGAAAACACAAGAAGGGATTTTATCGTGGCAAAAATGATCAAGTGTCCTTTCTGCGGCGGTCTGGCGGATGCCTCGTCAGACGACTGCATCCATTGCGGAGGACCGCTTAAAAACCGGGCCGTACCCGCCGCTGATACGGGAACTTCAAGCAGTTCACACTGTCCCGCCTGCGGCGCTGCTGTGGGTTCCGGAGACATCGTTTGTGTGAAGTGCGGAACGAATCTGCTGACCGGCCAAAAAATAGAACAACAGGATAAACAGGACGATAAAAAAGTCAGGGCCAATTTCAATCGCATTTTCGGCTATGCTGTTTTAGGCGTCTTGGTACTGCTCATTCTGGCGGGATTGGCTTTCTTTGCCTTCTTTATGCTTCAAGATCCTGTTGGAGAGGCGCGCCGTGTTGCGGCTTCCGGTGATTACGGAGACGCCATCGAATTATTGCAAAGCCATATCCATAATGCGCCGAAAGATGAAGAAGCCCAGTTCCTCTTGGGCGTCATCTGTTGGAATGCGAATCAGTTTGGGCGCGCATCAGAGACTTTTGAGGCCGTGGCAAGGCAGCACGGCGCCCGTGAACGGGACGCCTTGATTCTTGCCGTCCTCGCTGCTGAACGCGATCAGAAGACCACAGACAGAGCACGTCTCAGCGCGTTGCTGGAGCTGGCGGTTCAAGAACGGTATTCAGGGGACGCGGAACTGTTGAAGTTGCTTGCCTTGCTTCGCGGCGTCGAAGAAGAATATAAGGAATTTCGTGAGCGCGTACGCTTGGCGCAGATCATGGGCGCTCCTGTTGCCCCATCCCTTCCGGGCCTGTCCATGCTGTTGGATGATGCGCCTGATGCGGCAGTATCCGAGTTGGACAAAGTCTTGGCGGATCATCCGGAAAACATGCGGGCGACCGTCGTGCGTGCCGTCGCTTCTTTAATGCGTGATGAAGAAGCACAGGCGCTGCCCTTGTTGGAATCGGTAACCGAACTGCCCGATGATCTGGAGGGATTGGTCAAATTAAATGCCGGCCTATTGGAAATGAAACAAGGTGAAAACGGCAAGGCGCTGAGCTTATTGACAGATGCCAAAAAATTATTGCCCGACGATGTGCGCGCAAGTTTTTTTCATGCACTGTGCCTTCAGGAAAACAAATTGGTCGACGAAGCCTTGGCGGCATTGGAACCCATCTCCAACGGTAAAAGTGAATTTGCAGGCGCAGCTGCCCTGCAAATGGCGATTGCCTACATGGACAAAGATGTCTTAGACCGCGCCGCGGCCATGGCACGGCAAGCAAGCGAATCCGGCTTGAACACGGCGCGCCAAGCAACGATTCAAGGGCGTATCTTTGCACTGCAGCATGATACCAACCAAGCGGAACAAGCCTATCGCCGTGCCATATCCATGCATGCTGATTATCCTGCGGCACGGCTGGAGCTGGGCTTGCTGTTGATCAATCGCGGTTCCACCGAAGCGGGACTGCAAGAGCTGGAATATTATCTTGACTTGGCGAAAGAGGATCCGCAAAAGCTGCGTTTGAATGAGATTGAGGTGCTGGTCTCGCAAATCCGTCAATCCAGGCAGTAGCCCTGAAGAAACAAGGAAACTGTTCCATGAATAATCGTTTTTATTTTCATATGCTTCTTGTCGTGGCAGTAGTCGGTTGTACGCTGTCGGCTCAGGCTTGGGGACCTCGTGTAGAGTCGACGGTCGTGAACACGGCGCTGCACCTCCTTTCACGAGAAAAAAACTTGCCCTTGACAAGGCTGCAAGAAGAAGTCCGTGCCGGCGCAGCTTTGTCGCCTGTTGAGATGGAAACCTTATTTCCCGATATGAACGCTGACCCGATCCATGCAATCGAAAATGAAATGGCGCTATTGAGTACGACGCGGGGCGCGCGTATTGATGCTTATTTTGCATGGCGATTGGGGGTCCTCGGTAAATTGGTCAGCCGTGTTACGGCGCCCATGGCAACAGGCGATCCCGCCATACGCACACAATATTACCGTGATGCCGAGTCCTTGGCTGATGCGGGAAATTTGAAGCCCGAATCACGTCGTACCCTCGAATCAATGGAACCTTTAGAGCGCAGTGTTTTGGAGGCTAACAAAGCCAATGATTTGCTTGAAAGCGAGTACAAAAGCGGTTCCGGTTTTCGCGGGGGCGCTGCTGCAAGGAGCATAACAGATATTAGCCGTTCTGTGAATGCGGTGGCGGATGTGTGGTGGTCTGTCATTACCTCGACAACGGTTCAAAGCTCCATTTCAACAGCACAGTTAGAACGGTATGTACTGAATGCCTATGCCTTTTATGTGGAACGGGGAAAAGAAAATGAACTGGATGCGGCAGATACGAACTACCAAAAATTGACGTCTTTCACTGCCGACATGTACGCGAAAATTGGGGATATGCTCTATGAGGCAGGTTTTCGCGAACGGGCCGTCTGGGAATATGAACAGGCTGTCGCGAGTTCGCCGGAACGTCGGGATGTTGTGGCAAAGATAGCCAATTATTATTATGAATCGGCAGAAGATAAACTCCAAAAAGGTATGCTTGAAGAAGCCCTTGGCGGCTTTGCAAAAGCCTTGTCTGTGAATATGCTGCATCCTTCGGCGGAAAAGCGGCGCTTGGAAGTGGCGGCACTCATACAAAAACGGGATGAGCAGTTGGCGCAATATCAAGAGCAATTACGGCAAGCTGATGATTTGAAAAGTCTGGCTGAAGAAGAGGCGGCAAGAAATCATTTTGCCGAAGCCGTGGCTTTGCTCAAACAATCAGAAGACGCCTACCGCGTTATTGGCGATGAATTCCCTTCAGAGGCTCAACATCGGATGCGTGGGCTCCGTGAAGTACAGTCACGGATCAATGAGTTGCAGCAAAGTCTTTTGACCGATACGCAGCGTTTCAGCGGCACAGGTTTCGCCAAGGATTTGGAAAGGGTCATCACAGATTACTCGGAAGGGCTGGACAAAGAAATACTCAAAACCATGCTGCAGCTTGAGTACAAGGCGGAAATAAAAGCGCAGACTGAAGAGATGAGCGCCGTACTTAGAATTGACTAATGGTTCAAGAGCAACATTATCATACATTGGTGAATCGTGAACCATGGTATGCAGGGGTGCCCGACGAGGAGCGCATAGCCTTGGCGCGCGCGCCTATACACGTCATGCTGGACAATCTGCGCAGTGCCTTCAACGTGGGAAGCATCTTTAGAACGGCGGACGCCTGTGCCGTCACCCATTTGCATCTTTGCGGTATGACCGCCCACCCTCCCCACAAGAAACTGGAGAAGACGGCCTTGGGCGCATTTGATTATGTGCCGTGGAGCTACTATGAGCGGAATCGGGATTGTCTGGATGTGCTGGAGGAACAGGGCATTCCCGTAGTGGCAGTAGAGACGGTGGAGGGCGCGCCCGATTATCGTGATTTCTGCTGGCCCAGTCCCGTAGCGGTCGTTTTCGGTAATGAAGAAAATGGGGTGAATGCCCGAGTCTTGCGTCGTTGCAGCGCTGTGGTTCAGATCCCCATGTTCGGCTACAAAAAGAGTATTAATGTGGCTACCGCTTTCGGGATCGTTGTCTACCATATTCTGGACGAATGGCGGAAAAAAGCGAAGCCGACCACTGATGAGGACGGAAAAAATATAGGGGCCGACACCCATAACAAAGATGATACCGCCCTTTTCTTTTCGCCGGGTATCTAATCCATCGCCTGCTGTTAGGGGCTTACTGCTCGTTCCACCGGCGTGGTCAGCCGTACTTCAAGGCTTGCCGTCACAGGGCTATCCGAAGCGTCTACAACCAGCTGTGGTGTATCCTGCCAACGGGGGTTCGCTTTTATTTCCCCCTGCAGTTCGGGAGGTGACACAGTGATGTCAAGCGTTTTTTGCTGCCAAGCGGGGGGCAATGAAAAAACGCTAACGCCCGTGCCCGGAATGTTTTTCCATTGACAGGAAAAGAGCCCTTCCTCGGCGTTGAAACGGGCTGTCTCCAAAATGCCTGCCACACGGAGAGGAGCCGCTTTACTCAAGACTTCGAAATAAACGGCTGTATCCAAAGCCCGGTGATATTCCCAATAGAAGGCGCCGCATACCTGTGCTTCTTCGAGAAGGCGGTTCATCATCCGCGCTGCATCCTGCGTTTTATCGGAGCGATAATAGGCTCCCCATTCACCGATGAGTAGCGGCATTTCCAAGCGCGCCGCATCCAGGCGTTTTTGTTGGACAATGATCTGCAGGCGTTTTTCACTGGGTTGGTGGGAGAAGGGCGTGTCTGTGACAATATCGTAGGCATGGGGCATATAAGCCTGCAGCGGATCGCGGACGCCCTCCGAATCTTTCAGCGCCGTGATGGCGGTGGCAACGCCAATATTGGCGAGCACACAGGGTTCCAAAAAGAATATACCGGTCTTGTTCACTTCGCGAATGGCGCGATGTACCCGCTCGTACATGGGCATCAAATAGTCCGTTTCGAAACGTGCCGTCATTGGGTGGAGCGCGTCTAAAATCATCCGGTAGGTTTCCGTATTATCGAGCGCCTCAAGGAGCCATGGCGGCATGGTGTTGGCGTCGATACTGTCGAGAATTTCGGGGAGGCTGGCGGGCAGTGATGCCGTGTCAAGGAGCTTGGGGACGAGTTCCAGCAGCGCCGCTGCCGATTCTTGAACCATGGATCCCGGAAAAGCTTCGTTCATGAGGTCGAAACCGATGACTTCCGTGCGGTCGGCGTAGCGCGCTGCTACGTGACGCCATGCAGCGGCGTAGCGATCTTGAATACCGATATCGCCCGGTCCCTTGGTATTCTTCCAAAAGTTATCAAAGGCGTGTTGGATCTGTGGGCTCACATAATAGGCGGTGCTCCACACGGATCCCAAGGTCTGATGGGCTTGTCCGTCATCTAAAGTTGCCCATTGGGGCGCGCCGTTGCCGCCCGGGATGCTGTATCCCCACAGATCTTGGTGCATGTCCAGAATCACATAGAGCCCTGCATCCCGTGCCCAATCGATTTGCTCGTCTAAGACCTGCAAATAGGCTTCATTGTATTCGCCGGGTTCCGGTTCCAACGCGGACCAGAACATCATCATGCGAAGGGCATTCATACCCCAACGGCGCAGGTTGTGGTAGTCTTCCGGCTGTTGCCAGCTTCGGTGTAGGTTCCTCGGCGACTTCCTGCCTTGATTGATGCCTCGTAGAAAATAATGTCCCCCGTCGTCGTCTTGGAGCCTGCCTTCCTCCACGCGAATCAGAGGCAGCGTGATTGTTTCGGAGGCATGAATGAATGGGCTCAGCGCCGCATAGACAAAAATCGATAAAATGCTGTATACCCGGACAGTCATGGCGGCACTCCCTGTGGTTGGCGTGGTGGGTTCCTTAAATGCGCGTCAAAACGACAATGAGCTCACTTTCTTTTTCACAACGCAATCCACAGACCCGTGCTTTACCGCCGGGAGCAAGCAGCAAGGTTGTTTCAAGCACTTGTTGTTCAGATTTGTCGGGCTCTTTGGGCAGTAAGTTTACGCGTACAATAAGCCGGATACGTCCTGTGCTGTCTGTGCCGGAAGTGAGCATGGTCATGGTATAGCGCGGATTTAAGGCGACCTTTGTCTGCAGATTTTCATCCACCTTCTCCTCAGACTCCTTGAGGGTTCGAAAGGTGTTGAAGGGGAGATCGTCAAGTAAATGTTTTATAGCCTTTGCTTTTGCGTCAAAATAAGGGGTACTGTGCTCTTCAGTTGTTGCTTGCACCACTTGACAGCGCAGCGAAAGGGCGTTATCGGCAAGGGCGGCACAACTCAGCAGTAATGAGAAGAGAAAAATAGCGCGAAGCCTTACCACAAGCCATTCTCCGGCATGGTGACCTTCACCGTGGACAGGCCCTGTGCATTTTCATAGAAGTTGATCGTGACACCTTGCAATTCCGTGGATACTGATTCGATTTCGGTGGCGCGGACAGGATCGGGGCCGCCTGCGAAAAAGGCTAGCAAGGAAAGGAGGATCAGAAGCGTCACCGTGGCGAAGGACGCCATGGCCCATAAGCCTGAAACCTTTGGTGTCCTTTCATGAATACCCTCGTGGATGCCTTCCATGAAAAGACCAAATTGCCCATCGCTGATGACAGGCGTATCCGCCACATGGGCGGCGGCGCCTTCTCGTAATCGGGACAGCATGGTTTCGTAAGAGGATCGGGGGGCATCCTGCTGCTTCGTCGGATCGGCGTTTTTATCATGAGGCACATTGTCGAACTGTGCCGCGATTAACATTTTCTTTTTCTTTTTAAACATTTGTATCATTCTCCCAAAGCCCCATGGGACTCAATAGTTGCTGTAGACGTTGTCGCGCGTGGAATAAACGGCTCATTACGGTGCCGATACTGCATTCCATGACCTCGGCCATTTCCTGATAGGAAAGTCCGTCATATTCACGCAAAATAAAGGCGGTGCGCTGCTTGATCGGAAGCTGACTGACTGCGGCATCAATGGCCTTGCCCAATTCCTTGGCTTCTATGGCTGAACGGGGGTTGTGATCAGTTTCCACTTCCCCAACACGCCAACTGTCTTCATAAGGCGTGGTCTGTATGCGCCGTTTTTTTAGGTGATCTTTGCTTTGATTCGCAGCGATTCGCAACAACCACGTCTTGAATGCCGCATCACCGCGAAACTTGCTCAGACCGCGATGGGCCTTAATGAAAACTTCCTGAGACAAGTCCCACGCATCTTCGCGGTTCCGTGTAAAGTAATAGCACAGCGCATACACGTCATTGCGGTACTTGCGGACAAGGGCTTCAAAAGCTTTCATATCGCCTTTGCGTGCTTGGGCGACAAGTTCATTGTCTTCAACTGTGATTGCGCTTTGTGTGGTCGGCATAGGGTTCCCTCTTTGCCCATATAATACACCATTTTACCGCCTTCACAAAGCTGCTTGATTTGAATGAAAATCTTCAATGCAGCCGGTGTATCTATGAACCGGACAGAAAACCGACAACGCCATGAACAACGACCATAAGCGCATTTTATACTGCCCTACACTGGATAAGACGATACAGACGGATATTTATTCATTTTTGTAATGAAAAATGACTTCGTGTCAAGAAATAACGGTGGCGCGGCGTTTTGACACCTACCCTACCCATGCGGATACTTTGGGATGGCCTTGTGCGCGTCGCCTTAGAACCCTACAAAGAGACGGAATCCTTCAAGAATCTGAGGGGGCACCGTGAAGGGCGGAGTTTTGGGGAGGACCGTTAAAAAGAGGCTGTATTCAAAGCCAACTGCAGCGCTTCTTCTGGCGCGCTTTGCAAAGGCAGCATGGCTTTGTCTCGGGCTTTCAGCGTTTCATATTCATTGGGATATATTTCTTCAACCCATTGACGGAAGGCGAGATCATTTTTTTCGTAAAGGTCTAGTAATTTACCGATGGGCGCATCATTGAATCCGAGTCGGAATTGTTTGCGCGCCGTCGGCACATCCTCGCCTTGAAGCAATAAAAATACGGCTGAAGCGACACCGGTCCGGTGGGTGCCGCCGGAACAGTGCGCCAAGAAAGCGCCTTTGCCGGATTCAATGGTTTCTACAAATTCCATCAACGAGGCGGGATCAGGCAAACTGCTTTTGGACCATCCCAGATTTACCAACGTCGCGCCTGTACGTTCACAGGCCGCCGCTTCCGCGTCATACCATGCCTCTCCCGGATGAGCGCCGCGCAAATTAAAGACTGTACCGATGCCATATTTGTTGATGGTAGATTCCAGTGCAGAGCCGCCCATTTGGCGTGACCCGTAAAAAGAACCCGGACTTACCACGCGAAAGTTGTAGCAGGGAAAATAATAGAAGACAGGGCCTGCGAGAAAAACGGCGATAAGCGCAAGTACGAGTAGAATCCCTTTAAAAAAAGTTTTTATGGCGGCAACCTCATCTGTTGTACCGGTGATCCAATAGTTATAGTTTTAGAGGCGGTTCCACCAAGGGTGCCCGCCAACTCCTTGATCATAACATAAACAAAGGGGCATTCTATTCTCTTCCCCAAAGGTAATTTTATGCCTTTGGGGAAGGACTCTTCTCTTCGGCGCTTTCCTAACTTATTTTAATCGGCGCGGCTCTTGCCTCCTTAATACTATAGCGTCTCTTCCAAAATCGGTGTCGGACTCTGATTCATGGGTTTTGATTCTTGAATTTCCCGGGGCGTTGCACTTTCAACAACACTCGCTGCCGGGGCGGTTACTTCGATAGGATTCGTAATGATCCAAGGCGCCATGTTGTTGACGGTGCTGTCGTCGATGAGCATCGTTTCGCCCGGAATTGCGAGCGCCGCTTCCAGACGATATTTGCCCGGTTCCGTCACTTCAAACTCGAAACGCTTCCCGTCTTGAGACACAACCTTTTTCCCTTTTTTGATCAGTATAAACCGACAGGACAAGGGCGCTTCCGCAATCAGCTTCAGTCCCGGTGCGAGGGGAATACTTTCGCCCATGGTTACTTGTTTGCCGTTGCTTTCCGCAATATAGGCGAAACCTTCGGCATCAGCCAGCATGTTGAAGGCAACAAAGGCGCGGCCTACACGGACAGCATCAAGGAGGGCTTCTTCGGTCATTTCTTTGGCGAGCAAATGGGTATTTACAAAGCGCGAGGAACGGACATAAGGATCCAGATCGATACGAAACAGTTCTTTACCCGGTGTCAATTCACCGAAGAAAAGG
This sequence comes from Candidatus Hydrogenedentota bacterium, assembly GCA_012523015.1. NCBI lineage: Bacteria > Pseudomonadati > Candidatus Hydrogenedentota > Candidatus Hydrogenedentota bacterium. The sequence goes on along the minus strand of JAAYJI010000140.1, from coordinate 2,014 downwards.
CGCAGCAAGGGGCGTGTGGCGAAATTTAATTTATATTCGCCGCTCTTCCGTGCGGGATCGTCGTGGCCGGTATCCAATAACATGAGCGTGTCATTTTCTGTGTAGAAGCCCCGTACCCCCACGTTTTGATGGCAATCATTGGCGGCATAAGCGGAGATCTTCCTGAATTTGCTCATATCATCCCACTTCTGAACGACCCTGTTGAGTGTCCAGGCGTCAAAGGTGCCGCGCAGCGCCTGATCCCCATATTTGCGGTAATTGATCAGCAGATCTTTGAAGGTTTCGATCTTGTCATATCGATCTGCCATTTCATCTTTCAGATCGGTATGGATGTTGTAAATTTCCATACCGTCAATTTCCGGAATTTCCCAAGGCCGCATTTCTTCATTGTGACCCAGGCACAGGATACCGCCTAAGGATCGGATACGGCGGGCAAGCTCGGCAGGGTCATCGTTTTGCGAAAATACCGTATCGTCGGGAAGACCCCAAGGGAAAAATCCTTCTTGCATCTCAAAACCGCGGATAAACAAAACGCCGTCATGAATCCCTTTCCAACCTAAAGAGTAATCCGCTTTACCGTCTACAAAATGGTCGGACATGAAAATGAAATTACAACGTGCCTCGTGCATATATTCCACAATTTCAGGGAATTTGACCAAGCTGTCATGGGAGATTTCAGAGTGGCTGTGCATGACGCCGCGGTATTCATTCCAGCCCGTTTTCAATTGTACTGGTTGCAGTTCTTCCGCGTATTTCTTCCAAGCCGCCGCCTGTCGAGGATACAAGGAATAACGGTTGTACAATTGGTTCGAGAAGAACCCACAGAACAAACCGCCAAGGAGTAATATTAAACAGAGCAGACAGAATAAAAAGCGTCGTATTGCACGCCATAAGAAACTAAGACATCCTTTTTTCTCTTCCATTTTCTCTTCCATAAAGCAATTCTCCCAAGGGCGTTTTTAGATTCAATGGAACTCGACAGTTGAGCCAAGAATCCGTAAATTATTTGAAAAGTCTATAAAGCATTTCATAAATATGCGGGGTATGTCAATTTCCGAAAAAATCGTATTTTTTAAGAGGCATCTAAAGACGGGTGGTCGTCATTCCACTGTTTATCGATGGATCGGTATTGAATCTGAAAGCCCCGCCGTTCCAATACAACGGTTGCTCTATCTGCCGCGAAACGCAGTTCTATACGGGTCTTGCTGTCTTCTTCTGTAATCGAGGCATCTGCATCGGCTTCATCAATACGAAAGAGGGTGATGAACTCCATCGCGTCTTGTGGTTTTTCTGTGGCCGCTGTAAAATGCCATTCTTTTAAATTAAGTTTTGCCCATTCATGGGGCGGTGTGTCAAAGACATCGCTTTGTGAAAGGGTCAACTTTTCGGGCCTCAGGAAGTCTACCTCCACTTGTCCACCTTTGGTTTCCAGCTGCAGGTTATTTTCACCAAGAATAAAAGGGGACTCTGCATGCAAGAGCCACTGGAAGGTGGCGGGTTCTTCGGCTTCCAGTACATCATGGATGAGAATCACATTCGGTTTGAAGAAAAGGATTCTGCGGCCCCAGCGGTGGAGATCTTCGTAATTATCAATGGCTTCCCCGGCCACTACATCCAAGGCGTCGCCGGTGTAGAAATGTGTGATAGCGCCCTTTGCTGACGCGGTGTGTGAATGCTGTCCCTTGCCGTTGACAAGGATGGCATTATTCGACTTGCTTTGCCACATCCATTCTCGGTGAAAGGGACTGCCGTGAATATCGCGTTTGCCCGATTGAATCAAGGCACATTCCCCGTGCAGATTCAAAAGAAAACTGTTATTTGCGTTATGACCGTGACTCTGAGAACCGAAGGGGCTGGATTTGAAATGGATTTGGATATTATCTTCGCCATTAAGGATCGTCGTGTTTAACACGGCCAGACCGGTGCCCCGAAAGACGCGGGATGACGGCAGGTCTTCCGGAGCTTGGGCAGGAACCTTTTCCTTGTGAGTGAGCATTAATAAATTGAAGTAGCC
>JAAYJI010000139.1 GCA_012523015.1 Candidatus Hydrogenedentota bacterium | reverse complement strand
GTGTAAGGCTAGTGTGGAGAAGGAGGTGAGCGCGGTCATGCCCAGTTCTATGAGGCTTTTCATGGTGAATTTTGTTTGACCGACAGTGCGGTTCATGGGCGGCAGCGGCAGCCGGGCACTGCGAAAACCCATCCATCCGATTAAGCCACGGAAAAAACTGCGTCGTTCGGCAAGGGCCAAAAAGGCATCCACTACTTTACGATCCAATAATTTAAAATCGCTGTCTCCCGTCACATGCTGCGGTACGACAAGCCGCATGAGGAAATTAAAGAGGAAGACGGCAAAGCGATAGAGAGGCGATTCTTTGGAGCGTTGTTCTTTGACAGTATTGACCACTTCTATGTTGCCCGTTGCCCATAAGTTCACCATGTCGGGGATCATGGCAGGGGGATGTTCCAAATCGCCGTCCATGACGATGACCAAATCACCTGTGGCTTGCGCGAGCCCGGCGCGGATGGCGGCTTCTTTGCCAAAATTACGGCTGAATCGGAGCGGTACGATTCGTTCCGTGTCTGATTTAGCGAGTCCTTGCAAAACCTCCCAGGTATTGTCGGCGGACCCGTCATCTACGAGCACACATTCCCACCCCTTAATCTGTGTGGACGGCAGTCTGTCCAAGGTATCGCGGATCACATAAAAGCTGTATTGGAAATGTTCCCCTTCGTTATAAAGGGGTATGACTAGAGTCAATATTCCTTGACGCATGAAATTGTCCTTTTCGTTTTCTGCGACAGGCAGCAGAATTTGGATAATAGCCTACACCAATACTTTGGTATCAGACAATACGGTCTTTATGTCTCTTTCAAGTTGGGCATGAAGATTTACTTTTTATGGCGCTTTCTCGGCACGCCTATTGTATCAAGTAGCCGGGATGTTCTGTTGGAATTTGCAATAGTTGCGCTTTTCCTTGTGGTATACTGCCTGTATAGTTTGCCCCTTCAACGCGGTTTTTAGGCAGAGGGCACCCACGAAGGTAGAGATCGTGCCTTGGATACTATCAGGATAGTATAGCTATGAACGATAACAAGAAAATTATAGAAGAATTGAAAGAGTCATTGCCGTTGACGACGGCGAACATGCTGCCGCCTGCAGGCGGTGATGAGGACAAAACGGCGCCTAAGAAGGAGGCTTCTTCAACGTCCACTCCCGCGTCTTCATCGCAGACGGAAAAACCTTCTGAATCCGGTTCTTTTCTGACACAGGAAAAGGAAGGACTATTAAGTGCCTTCATGGGTTCCGGGCGGACGTCGAGCTCGGCTGAGCCAGATACCGACACTGATGCAGGTGAGTATCCGCCGCTCAGCACACTTGTTCACGGTGAAATTCATGGTGATGACGACTTCGGCTTTTTCCACATGAAAAAGAATTATCCGCTCACCTACCATGTAGGCGAAATCCCCTTAAGTTTGGGCCTGCAGTGCAGGGGAGAACAACTCGCGTTAAGCGCCTGCGACAAGGGATTGAAAGATATCAATCCTTTGAAAAGCTGTTATATTGATACGGAAACGACGGGATTGGCAGGCGGTGCGGGGACTGCAGCCTTCCTGATTGGTTTGGGCTATTACCGCAATACCGGTTTCGTTCTTGAACAATGTTTTATGCGCGATTATGACGATGAAGGAGCGGTGCTCGCTTATCTGGCTGAAAAGTTTCTTGAATTCGATTGTCTCGTCAGTTTCAATGGGAAAAGTTTTGATCTGCCGCTGCTCCGTGCACGCTTTGTGCAGCATCGGCTCAACGATCCTTTCGAACATCTTGCGCATTATGATTTGGTGCATGCGGTTCGCCGTGTTTGGAAACAACGCCTGGGCGATTGCAGCCTGAAAAACATTGAAAGGTCTGTTCTCGATTTCCATCGTGTGGATGATGTGCCCGGTTTTGCTATTCCTAATATTTGGTTTTACTTTTTGGACACAGGCGATCCTCGCGCCTTGCCCGGCGTTTTTGAACATAACGCTCTGGATATCGTGTCTTTGGGCGCTTTGGCGGGGCATCTGTCAGAAAGTCTTGCTGCTTCTGAAGGGTCCGCTTTTTATCATGCGGAAGACCGTCTCTCTGTCATCCGCCTCTATTACAAAAATAAAGAATATAAGGCAGTGGTGGAACAGGGACAGCAGTTTTTGGATAAATTTGCGATTGCCGATGATTTGCGTCGGGAATGCCTGCATCTGACCGGTCAATCGTGGAAACGGCTGCGGCGTTTTGATGAAATGTTCAACACGTGGAAAATGCTTCATGAGGAGTTTCCCAAGGACTGTGTCGGTGCTGCGGAACTGGCAAAATTTTTAGAACATCAATTCCGCAACCCGAAAGCGGCGGCGGAAATTTGCGAAGAAAGCCTGCAAGCCATCGAGCGCTCAGAGGGTATCGCCGGGTTGAGCGGTGATTATCGTGTTTCCACGTTGCGTGGGCGTTTGAATCGGCTGCGTGCAAAAATCG
>JAAYJI010000138.1 GCA_012523015.1 Candidatus Hydrogenedentota bacterium | reverse complement strand
TCATAGGATACATGCTCTATGGAGAAATAAAGTATATCATGATATCCAATGTTTTTGTAAGCTCGGTCTCTGTCAATTGAACAAGGCGCCATACCAAATTTAAAATTGATATTTATCATGAATACTATAAAATGTTGTTAACCCTGCACTTTTTGGTCCGGTTGTTATGAGAGGTTCTGTGTTTCATGGGCGGGTTTTCCGGCAGAATTACATGGGCGCTTGGCACAACGGAGGTGATGGGAGAGGATTTTCTGCGGCTGGAAACGGAAAATCTTGGAGATGGGGCGGAAAGTTTTGCAGCGCTATAAAAAACGTCCTTGTTCGTTTAAAGACAAACAAGGACGTTTTTGTTCATATTGGTAGCGGGGGCGGGATTCGAACCCGCGACCTTTGGGTTATGAGCCCAACGAGCTACCAGGCTGCTCCACCCCGCGATAATGCAAACTGAGGGAATTATATCACTTGAGAGAGGTGAAATCAAAATTTCACCGAATCGGCGATCCTGGTTCTCTGTTTTCAGCCGATCTCTAGCCTAAGCCATAGTGCAGTAAGGAAATAGAGTCGGAAGAAAGAAGGTTCTGCCGGAACAGAAAATTAAAGCGGAAACAAGAGAAAATGGCGCGCCTGGCTGGACTCGAACCAGCGGCCCTCTGCTTAGAAGGCAGATGCTCTATCCACCTGAGCTACAGGCGCGTATGGATATTCTTTCATATTTCACCCCTATTTTTCCAGTTAGCCCCGTGTCTTTGATCTTCTCCGCCTATCATAGAAGGGGAGTGTTGCTTTTGTAACGCGCTGTTAGGATGCGCACGGCGTAGGCGTCTTTTCTAAAGAGGCTGCAAAAAAGGGTGTATCTGTGTTTTACTTATGATACGAAATCGGGTATGCTGTAGTTGCGTTATGGCACAGCCGAAAAGGAAAAGACATGAACCTCGGTACAAAGGCTCATCTCCTTTATCATATCTTGCGATGGCTGGTTACCAGAAATCGCTTCGATACGCATTATACCTTTAAGATTCCGGGTAATCCAAAGTTTGTAGGGGCTCGTGAAGCGGTCGCCCTGATTCCTGACCATGCCGTTGTTGCCACCTCCGGACTTGGGGGTAATCAATGGCCGTCTATCCTTTACCGTTGTTTGCGCCGGTGCTATGAAGAGACCGGCCATCCCCAAAACCTATCCCTTATCGCTATAGGCGGGATGGGCGCACGCGGACGTGCTCCCGGGTCTATCGAAGAGTTGGGAATCGATGGCTTATGCACCCGTCTTTTCACCGGTCATACGGAAACCTACAAATCCATCCTTCGCCTTGCAGACAGCGGTAAGGCGGAAATTCAATGTTTACCTCAAGGTATTTTGGCTTTTCTGATTGAAGGTCAAGGTCAGGGCAAAGACTCTTTATTGACCGATACCGGCGTGGGCACCTTTTTGGATCCACGGGTGGGTTCCGGGACGCCCATTGCCCATACGAGCCGGCAACAATGGGTTCAGTTGGAGGGAGAGCAGCTGCGCTACCGTTTGCCGCCTATTACCGTTGCACTGCTCAACGCGCCGTCGGCGGATTCTCAAGGCAATATTTATGTTCGCAACGCGTCCATGATTGCGGAAAGCATGGAGATCGTTCGTGCAGCCCGTCACAACGGCGGCTTGGTTATTGTGAATGTGGCGTCTGTTGTTGAGGAAGATCCGGACGCGGTTTTTTTGCCTGCTTCGTGGGTGGATAGAATCGTCGTTTATCCCAAGACCGAGCAAGCTGCGTCTATCCGGCACCGCCGCTATTGGCCCCTCTTCACGCTAGACAGTCCGATTTCTATTGATGAGGGGATTAGGCGCTTGAAATTTGTGAATCAAGTGCTGGGTATAACACCGCGCCGTTCGCAGGTCGATTACGCCTTGGCACGCTTGGCGGCCTCCTTCTTTTCGGAGCATGTAAAAGCCGGTTCCTTGGTCAACATCGGGACAGGATTGCCGGAGGAAGTGTGCCGCATATTATATGGTGCTGATGTATCGCATGGACTGCATTTTTTCACGGAAAGCGGTGTTTTGGGCGGATTACCGGCGCCGGGCGTATTTTTTGGCGCGGCGGTGTGTCCCGATGAAATGATCAGTTCCGCGCAAATCTTTCATCGCTGCTACGAAGGTTTAGATGCAAGTATTTTGGGCATGCTTGAGTTTGACGGCTTTGGCAATGTGAATGTGTCAAAGCGAGGCGACAAAGCAATCAACGCTGTAGGTCCGGGCGGCTTCATCGACTTCAGCATCAACGCGCGAAATCTTTTTTTTATAGCGACGTGGATGGTGGGCGCGCAGATGCGCATTCACAACGGGGCACTATTTATAGACAAAGCCGGTTCCCTAAAATTAAAAGATCAGATCCGTGAGATAACGTTTAACGGGAAACTTGCCGCGCAAAGAGGGCAACAGGTTTTTTACATTACGAATGTAGGCGTTTTTAAGTTAACGGAAAAAGGCTTGATGTTAATCCGCGTCGTGCCGGGCGTTGATATAGGCCGTGATATACTGGAACCGAGCGATGAGGTCATTTTGCTGCCGCCCTCCGGCGTGCCGCAACAGGTGGATTTTTCCATTATGACCGGTGAAAACTATACAATTAAGTTGGTATCGTAAACGGTGATTGAACAGCTAACAAGGAGAACAAGACATGTTTAAAGACGGCTGGTTTGAAGTAAGTGAAACGTTGCGTCTTTATGAACGCCGACTTGTTCCAACAGAGACGCCTTTGGCAAATGTGGTGATTATCCACGGCTATGGAGATCATTGTACCCGGTATGCGTGGACGATGGAACGTTTTGTGGAGGCGGGACTCGCCACCTTTACCTACGATCAACGGGGTCATGGTCGTTCTCCGGGCAAGCGCGGCTATATCTACCAGTTTGAGCATTTGCTTGATGATTTGGGTTTGTTCCTGACCCATCTGCAAGAAGATCTGGCTCCGGTACCGCTCTTTTTGTTGGGGCATAGCATGGGCGGGATGGTGCTGGCGCGTTATATGCAAACACGGACGGTGGAGACTCAAGGACTGGTTTTCAGCAGTCCTTTCCTCGCCTTTAGCGATAACCTGCCTAAATGTATTGTGGCGCTCGGCCCCATCATTGCGCGCATTCTACCTTGTGCTCCCATCGGAAAAGTGAATAACAAAGGCTTAAGCCGTGATTCCTCAGTGATAGAAGCAACGAACAACGATCCTTTATCCTATCACGGTCGGGTTGCAGCCCATACGGCCAGTGAATTTTACAGGATCATAGAAGAAGTTGAAGAGGATCTTGAAAAGATTACACAGCCCATGCTGGTCTTGCATGGAGGAGCGGATCACGTAGTTTCTCCGTCGGGCAGCGAGATGCTTTACAAAGGCGCTGCTTCGGTCGATAAAGAGCTTCGTATTTATTCTGATGGCTACCACGAGCTTTTCAATGACCTTGAAAAAGAACAGTATGTGTCGGAAATCGTTACGTGGATAAAGTCGCGCATTTAGCGTGTTTGTTTGGTGTGTGAGAAAGCTGCTTCCCGTTGGCGGCAAAGGGGCTTCTTGTGGGAGTGCCCGGACGGTATCGGCTTGAATAGGCTTTGTATTTTATGAAAGGTTTTTTATGCAACATGATGACCCGTATCTTTTAACCGGCGAGGAACTGGTTCGGCAAGACATCATAACCCGTGAAGAATTGGATGAAGTCAAAGCCAACGAAATCACAACAGGTACGCCTTGGTATAAGCAATTGATACAACAGCGCCGCATCAGTTTTGATACGCTGGACAATGTATTACATTACGAATTTCATTCGCGCGCGGCGAAGACAGCACCGATAAGCTTGGGCGAAAGCTTGGTGAGCATGGGACACCTTACAGAAGCAGAACTCGACGAAGCCTTGGAAGAGCAAAAGCGCAGCGGTCGTCTTTTAGGCAATATCCTGCTTGAGAAGAAGTTTGTCACCCGCGAGGCGATGGCCCATGCGCTGGCAAAACAGTACAACATGGAATATGCCTGTTTGCGCGATACGCCCAGCACTGCTGAAGCACTTCTTGCGCTTCCCGAGCCCTTAGCACTGCAACATAAAATTATCCCGATCTCGCTTACTGACGATACACTGGTTGTCCTTGCCGTTCATCCGCAAACCCGTGAGCGATTGAAAGAAGTGGGCGTGATTCTGGGCACAGAAATCAAGACCTTTTTGACCGCTGTTGAAGATATAGAAGAGGAGATTAAGAAGCGGTATGCGGTCATCGTTGATCAGCCCGCTCCAAAAGACGAGCGCGGCCTACAGAAACAAGTGATTGCGAAAGAGGCTGTCAAGAAGGAAGATAGCGACAACGAAGCGCAGCCAGTCGAATCGGATCGTGATGTTCGCTTTGAAGAAATTGCTCAGGCTGCCGCCGGCGCTTCCGTGGTTCAAATTGTATCCATGATAATTGAAGGCGCGATCAATGCCGGCGCTACGGATATCCACATTGATCCGCAGCTGCCGGAATCACGGGTTCGGTATCGCATCGATGCCATGCTCCACGATGTGATGCGTATCCCCGAATCTCTTTATCCCTCGCTGGTATCGCGAATCAAAATTATTTCCGATCTTGATATTACTGATACGCGTCATCCCCAGGACGGTCATATCAGCCTTGCTTTAGGCGATCGCGAAATTGATATCCGCGTCGCTACGCTGCCTACCTATCTGGGCGAGCGTGTTGTGCTGCGCCTGTTGGATCAAAGCTCGGTCTTGTCGGGTATTAAGGATCTAGGCTTAAGCGATGATGATGAAAAGACGTTGAATAACTTGATCAAGCAGCCCTATGGGATGATTCTGGTTACAGGTCCTACGGGCAGCGGTAAGACCACTACGCTCTATGCCGCATTAAATCAAAAGAACGTAATGACTGAGAGCATAGTTACTTTGGAGGATCCGGTAGAATACCAGCTTGCCGGCATTAATCAGGTTCAGATTGATCCGGAGATCAATGTGACTTTTGCCAATACGCTGCGCGCCGCCATGCGGCAGGACATTGATGTCTTGTTGGTCGGCGAAATCCGTGATCCAGAGACGGCACAAATCGCCATTCGTGCTGCCATGACGGGGCATCTCGTTTTCAGTACGCTCCATACCAATGATGCCATCGAAGCGATCAGTACGCTGCGCAATATGGGCATTCCCGCCTTTCTCATTGCAACAGCACTGACCGCTGTCATTGGACAGCGTCTTGTCAGAAAGATTTGTCCTGCATGCAAATATAGTTTCTTCCCCACCGATGGTCTTCTGCAATCTATTGATGTGGTACACGCGAAAATAGATCTATACCGGGGCAAAGGCTGCCAACGCTGTCATTTCACGGGCTTTTCAGGGCGGACAGGAATCTTTGAAGTCTTTGAAATCACGGCCAAGATACGCCATCTCATTGAAACCGAAGCTACGGCTGAGAAAATAATGGAAGCAGAAAGTTTCAGTACCATGGCGGATCATTGCCGTGAAAAGATTCTAGCAGGGATTGTAAATCCGGAAGAATACTTACGGGTAGTAAGAATTTAAACCTTAAAAAAGACTCAGTCTCTGCTGCGGCCACTCGGCTTATTCCATGCTATAATGTGGAGGTGTAAGCGCTGCCGAGACAAGTGTTAAAGAGTGGCGGCGACCCGCAAAATACAAAGAAATCTAAATATTGGAGTGATCCTTATGTTTCTGTCAGCAAGTTATATTTTGTTGTCTGTTATTGTTGCAGAACCGATTGCGCCCACAGGACGGACGCGTTATCCCTATTGGCAAATGGTGAATGATGTGGTGACACAGATTGAAAGTGGTCCGCCACGACAACCCAGCATCAACAAGGGATTGCATACGCCCGGTGAAGAATATCCCTTTGAATCCTTTCGCCACTTACAGGCAGCCGTCCTGATACGGGCGGCGAAAGAGGGGATTATTGTGGCGCGCCAGCAAGAAGGTATGGGCAAGCCGAAGGCGAAAGTAGATCAAGAAGTATTGCGCAATGTGACGGTAGCCCTTGAATACTTGCCTATGGTCTTGCGTGAAGATATCGATAATCCCAATAGAGAAGTGCAGGAAAGAGATATACATGGCTTCCCCAAGGATAAGCCTTCTGAATCTGACACCTTATTTTCATTGATCAGCAATCGAGAAGAGGATCCTGTGCTGCGCAGATTTTTAATGGAACGGTCTGTACCGGGATTTGCGCAGGACAGCTTGCTCACCCGTGCCCTTCCCCTGTATCTTGCTTCCAGAGACAAAAAGATACGGGAAGTACTGATCGGTATCGCTTCGCATCCAGGTGAAGTACCGGAGCTGCAAATCCTCGCTATGAAGCTCTACATGCATTATATGTTAGATGCCTACCAATCCATTTTCGATGCCGATCCCAACGTGCAGGCGCGCGCTGCAGAAGGAACGTCACTGCCCTACACAGCGGCTGTTGATGATGCTGCACTAAAACTATCCACCGCCACGCAAAATGGGTTGAAACAAATGTCCTCACGGATCAATGATCTGATTGTGGCGATTGCCGGCCATATTTCAGAAAATAGTACGCGCTCTGAACTTGTTAAAGATGCTGTGAAATCGCTCTTAACGGAGACGCGGGACACGATATACAATGTCGATAAGAGTGCCATTGACAGCTATCTGGCGGGTGAGGTACCCGAACCGGAAATGACATGGCCGGTTATGCCCGCCACGCCCAGCGAGGCGCCTCCTGCCGCTGCTGATGGCATGATTCCCGTATTGCTGCCTGAGGATGGGGGGCCTCCCGTTTTTTAATTGGCGTTGAGACGACCCAAAAGTATATTCTTTTGAATAGCGTAGCAATCCGTTATGGCTGTGTTTTATCGGGAGCCAAGGCTTCGCGGAGCATGGTGTAGAGACCGCCAAAGGCACCGTTGCTGAGAATCAAGATGAGATCGGTATCGCCGAGAGAGTCCAATATGTAGTCGGCTAAAGGCGGTACTTCAGTAAAGGCATGCGCGGTAATTCCCTTCTTTTCAAGATTCTCTACGAGCCTTTGTGTATTTAAACGCTCCTCTTCGGCGATACGCTCGGCGCGATGTATAGGCCCTAAACAGAGTTCATCAGCGCCGTCAAAGGCTTCTTCCAATTCTTTTTGGAAGCGATTGGTCACAGTGGTATTGGATCGGGGCTCAAAGAGTACGCGCAGCCGTTTCTGAGGCCAGTGTTCTCGCGCCGCGGCGACGGTCTCTCGTATGGCAGTGGGATGATGGGCGAAATCTTCGACAAAGACCGCTTTCCCCGTATCAAGGAAGACCTCCAGTCTACGCCGAACACCGGGAAAGCTCTCAACGGCTGCGGCAATTTGCGGAGCCTGTTGCCCCAAGGTGGCCGCAACGGCAACGGTCGCCAAAGTATTTTGGAGGTTGTGCTTGCCAAATAAGGAGGGCATCACTTTACCCCATTTTGTTCCTTTGTAGGAGATGTCAAGAAGCACACGATTATTGGGATCTCGCTTTATAAGGCCTTGCCAATCGGCGGGCGCTTCCAGTCCGTAAGATTCCACTTTTGAAAAGGCTTTATTTTTCAAAGAAAGGGCGTAATTATCGGCGCATAAAAGGACAAGCCCGTCTTGTGGGATTTGTCGGAACATGCGCTGAAAGGCGATTTCAATTTCACGAAGATTGTTGTAAATATCACCGTGGTCGAATTCGAGAGACGTTACCACGGCAATCTCCGGGAGATAGTGCAGGAATTTGGCACGCTTATCGAAAAAGGCAGTGTCGTATTCATCGCCTTCAATAATAAAGGGAGCCCCTTCCGTACCGAGCTTGGATGAAAAAGGAAATCCTAAAGCTTCACCGCCAATGAAATAGCCAATGTCTGAACGGGCTTGCGACAATACATGGGCTGTCAATGCGGTGGTTGTCGTTTTGCCTGGGTGCCGGAAACCACAACGACTTGACGTTGTCGCAGGACATTCATTTTCAACCATTCAGGGAGGCTCATATACAGCATGCGACGGGATAATACGGCTTCGACTTCCGGGTTGCCACGGCTTAAGGCATTGCCAATAATAACGAGATCAGGGTTCCAGTCGAGATTGTCTTCGCTGTATCAGGTTTGGACAGGGACAGCCAACTTTTCGACCAT
>JAAYJI010000137.1 GCA_012523015.1 Candidatus Hydrogenedentota bacterium | reverse complement strand
TTACCACCGATGTAGCGGAGGGTGTCGCCGACGCAGAATTGATTGTGATCGCCACGCCTGTCCGGCTCGTGATTCCCATGTTGGATCAAGTCTTGGCCGCCTCTTCTCCCCACGCGATTATTCTCGACGTAGCCAGTACCAAGGGCGCTATTTGTGCCCATGCGGCGCAGGTCTGTCCGTCTCCGCGCCGTTTTATCGGCTGTCATCCCATGGCGGGCGCGGAAACTTTTGGCCCCGCCTACGGCCGCGCCGACCTCTATCAAGATCAAGTCTGTCTTATCGAAAAAGATTCGTCCCTCCACACCGAGGCACGGGAACGGGTCTGCGCCTTGTGGCGTGCCTGTGGTGCGCGCGTAGTGGATTTGGACGTTCCCCTTCATGATGCCTTACTGGCGCGACCGCGCCATGCGCCCCATGTTGTTGCCACGGCCTTGGCTCTGGCGGCACAGGCAGGCGGCGCTTCGAAAGATATTATCGGCAACGGTTTTCTCGATACGACCCGCATCGCCTTATCCAGCCCTGAAATATGGAGGGACATCTGTCTTGAAAATCAGGCGGCCCTTCTTCCGGTCTTGGCAGCGCTGCGCGGCATTTTGAGTGACTTTGAAAGGGCGCTCGCTGCAGCAGACGCCTCCGCCATTGAAGCCTATTTCCAACAGGGCGCTGACGCGAGGAGGGATGTTACCGAGACATGAAAGGCACGCTTATAACCTTTGAAGGCGGGGAAGGCTCGGGCAAGTCAACGCAACTGCCCCTTACAGCACAGTTTTTAGAAGCACAAGGTTTTAAGGTGGTCGCCACGCGCGAACCGGGCGGAACCCCGCTCTCTGAGCGCATACGGGGGCTGCTTATGGATACGGTAGATGAAACCGTCGCTCCCCTCACGGAATTATTGCTGTTTCAAGCGGCACGGGCGCAGCATGTTGCCCAAGTCGTATTGCCTGCCTTGCGCCGGGGCGCAATCGTCCTTTGCGACCGCTATGTAGATTCCACCCATGCGTATCAGATCACGGGCCGTGGGCTGGATGCGGATCTCGTCGACCGTATGAATCGGCTCGCTGCCGGTGAGGCATGGCCTACGCACACCTTCCTGTTAGATTTACCGGTGGAAGTGGGCATGGGCCGCGCCACAGATCGGGGCAGCACGGATCGGATGATGCAAGAGTCCATGGCATTTCATGGCCGTATACGCGATGAATTTCTGCGCATTGCAAAAGAAGACACACAACGTATTACAATCATAGATGCGACCCTCTCCGTTGAGCAGGTTCAACAGCAGCTGCAGCGTCATTTGCGTATGCTGCCTTTTATGCTTTCCCATAGTCGGAGCTCCCATGAGTTTTAAGCGAATACAGGATCAATCGGTTGCCTTGCGGCTTTTGCGTAATCTTGTACGCAGGAAACGTATCCCTAATGGACTGCTTTTTTGGGGCCCCGACGGCGTCGGGAAACGGCTTGCCGCGTGGGAATTTGCCAAAGCCGTCAACTGCATGGAAAGCGATGATGACGCCTGCGATACGTGTTTGTCCTGCCGCAAGATTGAGCATCGCAATCATACGGATGTGATGTTGATCACGCCCACGGGCAAGATGCGCATCATTCGGGAATCGGTGATCACCGAACTTAACGATCTGAGCGCTTACAGGCCCTTCGACAGCGGCCGGCGCATTGTTTTGATTGAAGATGCAGACCGAATGAACGAGACGGCGCAAAACAAATTTTTGAAGACCTTGGAAGAGCCGCCCAGTGATACGACCTTCATCCTGATTTCCGGGCAGCCCCGTTTCCTGCTGCCCACCATTCAATCCCGTTGTCAACGGGTTCGCTTTGGCGTGTTGAGCACCGAGACCATCGCTTCGCTGTTGAAGCAACACAGTGATGTGGACGGGGCGAAGCGGCCCATGTTCGCAGCCCTTGCCGGCGGCAGCGTGGCGCGGGCTTTAGAATTGACGGAAAACAAGCGGCTCGAAACGGTGCTTCATGTTATTCTTTCTCTTGCCAAAGGCGAAGACCCGCTGGCGCTCAGTGAGCAGTTTGGCAAATACATTCAAGAGACGGAAAAAAGTATTGCCAAACAAGTGCAGGAAACGCAGCGCGGATCCACCGCGCCTGATGAAGAGGAGACTGCGCCGGACAAAGACGCCATAGATGCGCACATTGCCGGTCTTGTACGGCGGGAAATGATTGAACATCTCGTCCTCTTCGACGCGTGGTATCGTGATGAACTGGTACACAGTGTTGTTCCGGATGCGCCTTTTATTCATTATCTCGGTCAAACCAGTCATTTCAGCAAAGAAGTCTGTGCCCATCGCTGCGCCGTACGGCTGAAGGCGATCTCCGAGGCATGGATGTACATCGAAAGAAATTTAAATAAACAACGGATATTCAGAGACCTGTTTTTTGTGTTGAGCGCGCCTTGAGTGTTATAAGAAACAGGGTGAATATACAAGAAAAGAAATGGAGCGGCAACGCATGAATATAGCAAGAATCAGGCTGCGCAAACCCAGACGCGTATTAGCCTTTTTATGCGGGGACATCGTCTTGCGCCGCGATGAACCCGTTATTGTAGAAACAGATCAGGGTCTGGAATGGGGCTGGTGCGTATTACCGCCGGAACCTTGTTCGTCCGAAATGGAAGAAAAGATTTCGCTGCGTGTTGTGCGCAAGGCGACCTTCCCCGACGAAGAATCGTTTCACACGCTGGACAGCGAAGAAAAAAAAGCACTGGAACTATGCCGCAAACGTATAGAAAAAAGAAATCTAGCCATGCAGCTGGTCGACGTGCAATATACCTTTGACCGGCACAAGGTCACCTTCTTTTTCACGGCTGAAAATCGCGTGGATTTCCGAGAACTCGTCCGTGATCTTGCCCATGAATTACACAGCCGTATTGAATTGCGCCATATCCAAGTGCGCGACCGCTCCAAATTGGTGGGCGGACTCGGCACTTGCGGCAGACCTTTGTGTTGTGCCCATTGGCTGGAAGCGTTCATTCCTATTTCGATGCGCATGGCGAAATGTCAGAACCTCTCGCTCAACCCGGGAAAAATCAGCGGGCAATGCGGGCGCTTACTCTGCTGTTTACATTATGAAAATGAAGTCTACGAACGAGGCGATTTGAAGCCCGCCAAGATTTCTCATTTCCATGAGGGAGAAGAGGAAGGGCAGGTGTCCCTTACCGATGAGGAACATGAAGGACGCCCCAATTCCAAATCTTTTGTGGTCAAGCCGCCGCCTGCTCCGGAAAACCGGGATGACCCGAGAAAGAATGTGCAAGCCGACGCGCAGAAAGCGGGCAACGCCAAAAAGAAACACAAAAAGAAACGCAACAAAAAACCCGATCGGAGACCTGCCACTTCATGAAAGGCGTGGACACCCATTGCCATTTGCAGATGACTGCTTTTGATGAAGACCGGGAGGAGGTGCTCCGACGCGCTTTGGACGGGCTCGCCTTTTTGATCGTCATCGGTAACGGGGCGCAGGCTTGCCGTGATGCCTTAGCCTTTCTTCAGCCCCGCGTCTATGCTGCCCTCGGCTATCATCCCTACCAAGCGGAGCAGTGTGATGGCGCCGCTTTGGCGCAGCTGGAAGCATGGGCTGCAACCTCCGGTGTTGTCGCCATTGGTGAAGCGGGACTCGATTATCATCATATTGTTGCCGATCCCCAAACCCAGCGGAAGGCCTTTGAACAACAAGCTGCCCTCGCCGTAAAAACAGGGCTGCCGCTGGTGGTGCACAGCCGCGACGCTCAAGAAGACAGTTATGCCGTGTTAAAAGAGTATGTGCCGCAACTGTCGGCGTGTATCATGCATTGCTTTGGCGGTGATGCCGCCTTCGCAGAAAAATGTCTTGAATTGGGCTGCTATATCTCTTTCGCCGGTAACGTGACTTTTCCCAAGGCGCAGCTGCTCCATGAATCTTTAGCGGTGGTGCCCCTTCATCGATTGTTGGCAGAGACCGATGCGCCTTATCTCGCGCCGCAGCCGGTACGGGGGAAACGCTGCGAACCGATTCACGTATTGCATACGCTCCGTTTCATGGCATCACGCAAAGGGATTAGCCTTGAAGAAATGGAAGGGCTTGTAGTTGAAAATGCGTGCCGTGCTTTCAAGATAGAGGGGCTTCCTGCGGAGGCGCTGCAATAGCGGCAGTCCACGCAGACCCGCACGCTCTCTTTCATTGCGCTGGAATTTTGCAACGCTGTAAGGTAAAATGAATACCGCAGACTCGGCTCATCGACTTACGCGTTCCGTCTCTTTTTTTACCTGATTATTACCCGTCTACATTGAAGGAAGATTTATGAACAAAGCGGTACAGTCCTTTACCCGCAGCTTGGTGACCAGTGCCCTGCCTTATGCCAACGGCTACATTCATTTGGGACATATAGCCGGCGCTTATTTACCGGCAGATATATACGTGCGCTTTAAACGGCTGCGCGGCGAGGCGGTTCTTTATATCGGCGGCTCCGATGAATACGGTGTACCGATCACGTTGACAGCGATCAAAGAGGGCATTACGCCTCAAGAAGTGATCGACCGTTATCATGGCGCCAACGAAGCGGCCTTCAAAGCCTTGGGTATTTCTTATGATATTTATGGGCGCACCTCATGGCCGCTCCATGTGGATTCGACCCAACAATTTTTTACGAAGCTTGTTGAAGAAGGCCTCATCCATCCCGAATCGGTGGAGTTGTGGTATTGACCGAAGTTGGAACGCTTGCTGCACGACCGCTATGTGAAAGGGACCTGTCCCAAGTGCGGCTATACCTACGCCAAC
>JAAYJI010000136.1 GCA_012523015.1 Candidatus Hydrogenedentota bacterium | reverse complement strand
GTGTATGGACTGATGATGGTGTTCGCCGTTGTTGATTTAAGGCGGCGATATCGCCTGGATAAGTCGGAGATGGATGAGGACGCTGTCAGCGCCCTTCTGTCCAAACCCGTCTCCATCCTGGTGCCCGCCTATAACGAAGATGCCGGAATCGTGGATAGCGTTCGTTCTCTGCTCGGTCTTCGCTATCCACAGACGGAAATTATCATCGTAAACGACGGGTCGAAGGATCAAACGCTGAAATTGGCCATTGAGCAGTTCCGGATGCATCCGGTAAAGCGGGACTACAACCCAAGGCTGCCAACGAAAGAAATTAGGGGCGTTTATCAGTCTGCCATCCACCCACACCTCTTCCTGGTTGATAAAGAGAACGGTGGGAAGGCAGACGCGCTCAACGCCGGCATTAACCTCTCCCGTTACCCGTATTTTTGCTCCATTGACGGAGACTCTATCCTGGAAGAATCCTCTCTGCTCAGAGCCATGAAGCCCATTTTGCGCTCAGGGAATGAGGTAATTGCCACAGGTGGCAGCATTCGTATCGCGAATGGACACAAGATTTTGCTTGGGTCCATCTTCAAGGCTGGCTTGTCAGACAACATGCTCGTGCTCACCCAGATGCTGGAGTATGTGCGCGCCTTCCTTGTCGGCCGGGTGGGCTTGAGCAAGTACAACCTTGTTCTGATTATTTCAGGCGCCTTTGGCGTCTTTCTCAAGCAGCCCGTGGTTGAGGTCGGCGGCTATTCCACCAAAATGATTGGCGAAGACATGGAGCTGGTTCTGAAGCTGCATCGTTGGATTAAGACGAATAAACTTAACAAGCGCATGGAGTATACTTCAGAGCCAATTTGCTGGACGGAAGCACCACAGAGTATGCGTGTGCTGCGGCTTCAGCGCCGCCGCTGGCATCAGGGCCTGATTGACAGCCTTTGGAAGCACAGAAACATGACACTGAACCTGAAGTATGGAGCGATAGGCGTTTTTGCCTTGCCCTACTATTGGATTGTTGAGTGTCTGGGGCCGGTTATTGAGTTGGGCGGCTACATCTATTTGATTTTCGCCTTCTTCACCGGAAAGATCTATCTGGAGTTCGCCATCCTGCTTGGAGTCTTCTTCGTGCTGGTGGGCATGTTGTACTCTGTTTCCTCCATTTTGTTGGAGGCATGGAGCATGAGTGAGTACCCCAATCCCAAGCAGACAGCCAAGCTGGTGCTTATTTCGCTGGTGGAACCCTTCTGGTACCGTCCACTAACGCTCATCTGGCGGATGGAGGGCATTGTGCAAAGCCTCCTTCGTCGCAAGGTATGGGGAGATATGCAGCGCAGCGGGCTATCCGGCAAGGAGGGACGAGCATGAGGAAGGTCTTGGTTGCCTTAGTCATTCTGCTGTTTCTGGGCACGCTTCCATTCCTATTTTGGCAACTGTTGCCCTCCAAGGCAATGCCGATCGCCATATTGGATATGACAGTGCCGGATGAAAGTTTTCGAGAGCACCAAGGGCTTACCTTCCTGCTCAATCATCTGAAAATGAAGAGCAAAGATGGCACAGACTATAACCGCAAGACTGACTTCTTCGGGTTCTACCCGAATGATGCGAACAGAAGCCACGAAATACGGCCGCTGCCAAGCGATTTGAGTCCCTATGCGGCGGTTTACCTGGCGGATACGTATGGCGTATACACTGAAGACCTTCCCTACAATGTGGGCCCCAGAGCCGGCGCTCGTTCGCCCAAGGTATATGGCGGCTTGGACCAGAAGGACTGGCAGTCCATCATTTCGTGGATCAACGCGCGTGAACATAGTCTGCTGATTGCCGAGTTCAACAGCTTCGCTTCGCCAACTGACCCGGCAGTCAGGGACAGTGTGGTCGACTATTTGGGTTTGGAGTGGTCCGGATGGGTGGGACGCTACTTTGATGAACTGAATCCGGACAAAAACAAAGAAATTCCGCAGTGGATCCTGGATGAGTTTGGCGACAGCTGGACCTACAGCGGTGAGGGATTTCTTCTGGTAAATGACTTCACCTTTGATGTTGTTGTGCTGCAGAGGGATTTGCACCTTGAGGAACCACGCATCCACCTGACATTCACACAGGCGGGCCGGGAGCAGTTCGGGCTGGAAACAAGCCCCGATTACCATTATTGGTTCGATCTGGTAACGCCGCAGGAGGGCGCGGTCGTTCTGGCGGAGTATCAGTGGCACCTATCGGAGGCCGGAAAGGAACTGTTGGCGCAGAAGGGCATACCCGAACAGTTTGCCGCTGTTGTGAAACGGGAATCCGCCACATCCTCGTCCTATTACTTCGCCGGTGACTACAATGATGTATCTCAGGTGCCCCGCTTGTACCATGCAACGGGACTACCCTCGATATACGGCTTCGCTGAGCAACATTCCGTGAATGCCCTATACTGGCAGACATACCTTCCGATGATGCAAAATATACTGAATACGCTTGATAGCACGCTTGAGAAGATGAAGGAAGGGACCCAACACCAGCCCCCGGCGATGGAGAACGGAGACGCCACAAGCCAACCAGCTACCGAGATATCGTCGGGACAAAACAGTCCCAAGTTTGTTTCTCGTGTTCGACAGAACGGCCTGCAAGTTCTCCGGCAAGGGGAATGGCAGGACCTTCCTGTGAAGGGCGTCAACATGGGCATGGCCAAGCCCGGCACATTCCCGGGGGAGGCTGCAATTACCGAGGAAGAGTATTACCGTTGGTTTGAGCAGATTGCGGCAATGAATGCGAATACGGTTCGTATCTATACGCTGCATCCTCCTGGATTCTATCGCGCGCTGAAGCATTTCAATGAAAGCCACCCTACTCCGCTTTATATCATGCAGGGTGTTTGGGTCAACGAAGAAGCGATTGCTGCGCACAAAGATGCTTTCCATCCAGCAATTGAGCAGGATTTCCAGAACGAAATGAGGAAAATCGCTGATGCGATTCATGGGAACATTGTCGTTCCGCCAACGCCGGGCCACGCTTCCGGTACCTATCGTGCTGACGTTTCAGACTATGTAACTGCTTGGATTATTGGCATTGAGTGGGACCCTGCCTTGGTGCATGGAACGAATGAGAACAACCCGGATACGGGAACATACCAGGGTACCTTGTTTGAAACAAAGGGTGGCGCGGCATTTGAACACTGGCTGGCGAAACAGATGGACTTGCTTACCGCCTATGAGATGGAGAAGTATGGTTCACTTCGCCCCATGAGTTTCACCAACTGGCCCACGACGGATATTCTCAGCCATCCATCGGACTTGTCTGGTGTGGAAGCTTGGGTCAGCGTGGACCCCAATGCAATTATCACAAAGGGTGAAATGGACCAGGTCGGTCAGTTCGCATCTTACCATGTATATCCGTATTACCCGGACTTCATTAACCACGATGAGAAATACCAAACTTACTTGGATTTCCGCGGCGAGGAAAACAACTACGCCGGCTACTTGCATGAGCTGATGGCCGCCCATACCTTGCCGGTGCTTATCGCTGAGTTTGGTGTGCCAGCTTCCCGCGGGATGGCACATGAAAGCCGCTTTGGCTGGAACCAAGGCTTACTGTCGGAGGAGCAACAGGGGCAGATAGATGCGCATCTGTTTGAGGACATCATGTCGGAAGGCGCAATGGGTGGTTTGCTGTTTACATGGCAGGATGAGTGGTTCAAGCGAACGTGGAATACGATGGACTACGATAACCCCACTCGCCGTCCGTACTGGTCAAATGCGCAGACGAATGAGCAGCAATTTGGCCTGTTGAGTTTCGACCGTCACAAGATTCGCGTAAACGGAACAACAAAGGACGACTGGTCGGCTCCCAGCCTTTACGAAGGCGCTGGTGGCATATTGCGGGCGCTGTATGTTGATCATGATGAGCGTTATCTGTACATCAGGTTGGATACGTCCATGTCACCCGGACAGTATCCGCTGATTCTGCTTGACACCGTACCTATGCAGGGGAACCGTACCATCGCGGGTCCTGGCGAACCGATCGGTTTTTCCCAGGGAATTGACTTTCTTGTTGATTTACAGCCGGGTCAAGAGCGGCTAAAAATTGACCCCTACTATGACTTCTATCAATACCTGTATGGACACGTATTAAAATTGCTTCGGCCTCTTCCAGAAACACCAAAAACAGACAGCGGTGTGTTTTCGCGGATTCGCTATGTGTTGAGCCGGGAATATGCGCCACTTTACGATGAGAAGGGGATCGCGTGGACCGACTTTGAGACCGGCCTGCTTCGAAAGGGGAATGGCGATCCTGGGGACCAGACGTATGACTCACTGACCGACTTCTCCTGGGGTTCCGATGGCACCTTGGAGATTCGCCTGCCTTGGTTGCTTTTGCAGTCCAAAGACCCAAGCCGCAAGGAGTTCATGGGGGACTTGTACAAAGAAGGGCTGGAAGCAAGTGTGATTATTGATGGCATTGGAATTGGTGCGCTCCTTATGAACGGAGATGGCACTGTTGCTGATTCCTTCCCAGCAATTGATCAAGAGCTGCTGCCCGCTTTGCGCAGCTACACCTGGCAGCAATGGGATTTACCAATGTTTGAAGAGCGATTGAAGCGCTCATACCCAATCATTGCTGAGGTATTCGCACAGTATTGACTAGTGAGGGGCAGAGTTGCAGGTCAGTTGTACTTTAGTATAGCTGGCCTGTTTTTGTGCTCCTGATAACCCCGGAATATCAAAGGCAGCAACTGGTACCGCCATCTGGGTTGCACATTTGCCCAGTAGCAGGCGCCACTTAAGGTCAAACAAATTTTCGGTGTAAATTAGTGTCCCCTGAATAACAGCCCTTTACGCTGCCAAGCAATCAAGCAACACGCTGTCCTCCGTTTTTCGGCCCC
>JAAYJI010000135.1 GCA_012523015.1 Candidatus Hydrogenedentota bacterium | reverse complement strand
GGCGTATAGCGCAGCAGAGAGATTTCATCTTCATCTTGCACGCTTAAATTCAGCAGCTCTTCTTTCAGAACGCCCTCAATACCGTGCCAGCCGCCGTAAATGGTACCGAAAATATCAGGGAAAGATCGGCACGCTTCCACAACGCCGCGTAGTGAACTGTTGATGACCGGACTGGGACCGCCGGACTGGGCGACAATGACATTTTTTTTCATGAACAGAACTCCTTATATCTAAAAAATACTGCATATAGTCTGAGATTAATGTTCTTCTTAAAACGTGATGATTAGAGGCGCGTTCCGTGATCGGTCAATCGATACAAGATTTCGCCCGCATTATGCACAAGCAGCTTGCCCTCGTCTTCACGATCTTGCCAGTCCGCGATACGGATGCTGTCCGGATCACGGTAACCCAAATTAATCGTCTTACATTCCTCTTCCGGGATGGACGTGGCAAGGGTCACGTGTACGCGCGGTATTTCCACGCCATTTTCAAAGCTGCCCATGCCCTTGACATGGGTGGAGTGGGCGAGGATCCCGCCGGGGATATGGGTGAAGGCGTCCATTTGTTTGAGGAAATAATCGCGCACATGGTAACCCACCTGACGGATAAGATGGCCGTGGGTCTCACTCACTTGGCGTATATGTTTGCCGTAGATAATGAGTTCACCCTGATCCGCCACGACAGGCTCTAATTTATACATGCATTTGCCTGCCACCCACAGTTCATCATACATGGGCGGGGCAAGGGCAAGAACGCTGTTGAAGGGGTGCTCCTTATAGATGATGTGTGTCTTCGCGCTTAAATCGGCTGCGGCGCTCCAAGCTGTTTCCGGCGTACCGTAGAAAATCGCCTTCGTATCTTTGCCCGTCACGTTCAGGCAAAAGCAGCGCTTTTCAACAGGGATCAAGGCTGCGGCTTTGTCCACCACAGCACGAACCGGCGTATATTTGGTGCCGTTAATGGCGTAGTTCGTGATGAGCGCTCCGAGCCAATGAAAGAGATTGAGGATATCCGCGCCGGACACGCCCGGGAAAAAGTATTTGTTGCCGCCGCTCATACCGACCACTTCATGGGGGAACACGGGCCCCACAATGCAGATCAGATCATAATCAAGGACGCGTTTGTTAATGGTTACTTCTACCGATTCTTCGAGTAAGCCGCCGGAGATTGCTGCGATTTCTTTGCGGTCCAAGGTGCCGATAGATGCCAGCGCCCCCGGATTTTGCCATTCATGATTGAAGATACCCACGTCCTTAAATTGGCCATGCCGTTCTTCGGCGCTGATGCCTAGCAGGGTCCCGATCATGGAGTCGCTCAGCGCCGGGTGGGTGCCGAGGGCGATGAGAAAATCCATTTGTTTGGCGCGGTGGTGGGCGGCCTTGTGCAACGCACGGAACATTTGCGGCATGGGCATGCTCCGTGTCTGGTCGGGAATAATAAAAAGGATGCGTTTCCCGTCGATCGCTTCCTTTTCCAGCGCTTCCAGAACAAAAGATTCGATATCGGAATCACTGAGATAGCCTGTCTCATTGATATGCTGTAAAACCATGGAATTGTTTTCCTTTTCCTCACTGGCGGAAAGTTTTCGGGCTGCGCTTGTATAGTGATTTAACTGCTGTCCCCGCGCTCTTATCTATAGCATCAACCACGGCTGCACTCTCGTAACGTGATACGAAAGATCGGCACGAAAAGCCTTCTCATTTTACTTGATCCAAGCGTATTTACTGCGGCTCACCGGCGCAATTCCTGTCAAGCGCGGGATACAGAAGGCAATACAGCAACAAAAGAGCCGTGAATTCACGCTGACACGATTTCGAAGTTTCATTATAGCACAGTAAAACCGATCCCGGAAAAGACCGCTTTCAGGGGATTCTCCTCTTCTTTCAGGTGGAGTGTCGTATTGAAAAATTCGCGGCGGACCGGATATTCTTTGCGCAGACCGTCGAAAAACAACCCTTCTTGACCTTGCCCCTCAACAAAGATCTTGCGCATCCGTTCATCGTCGCCGGCAAGGTCATAAGCCTTCAATACGGTCTTCACGAGGATTTCAGGATCTTCAGTGTCAATGTGCAGCTCAGGCAGGGGCGGCGCAGGCAGAAAAGGCCGGGGATCCCACGAGATCGGCAGCCCCAGAAAAGTGCATAAGGCATCGTAAATCTGACGGGTACCATTTACTTTGCCGTCAAAGGAGTAGCCCGCAATGTGAGGCGTCGCAATGTCGGTGAGCCGCAAGAGTTCGAGATCAGGCGTAGGTTCATGCTCCCAAACATCCAGTACGGCGGCGGCAATATGCCTATTGCGCAGCGCCCCTTTCAAAGCTTGGTTGTCTACAACAGCGCCCCGTGAAGTGTTGAAGATAATCGTGCCGGGCCGCAGCGCGGCGAGAAAACGTTCATCGGCCAAATGCCGGGTTGGATAGGCGCCGCCTTTGTTCAGAGGCACGTGAAACGTGATGATAGGGCACTCTTGAATCTCTGTTAAGGGTCTATAAACAGGATCTTGGCTCGCTGCTTGCAGGGGCGGATCATTTAAGACGCACTGCATGCCCAGCGCCGTCGCTTTCTGCCACACTTTCGTGCCCACATTACCGACGCCAACAATACCCAATTTTAAATCGGCAGGATTGAAGTGGTGCTTTTGCGCCAGCGCCAGTATAGCCGTAACGATGTATTCGGCGACACTGTTCGCATTGCAGCCCGGCGCGCTGGAAAAGCCACTCCTTTGCGCAGCAAGATATGCTTTGTCGATATGATCCTCGCCAATGGTGCAAGTGCCCACAAAGCGGACCGGCGTCCCCGTAAGGAGCTACTCATCCACGCGCGTTATACTGCGAACGATCAGCGCAGTCACATCCTCCAGCATGTCCTTCGTAATGGCACGGCCCGGCGCGCGCCGAACGGCGCCCAAGGTTCCGAAAGCCTCCACGCCGTAAGGGATGTTTTCATCGACAAGAATGTTCATGATTAGAAGTATCCAAGGTTAATGTGAATCGTAATTAAGAGCCGTTGCGAAGATCGAGATAAGGGCAGCGAGACCGCCGCGCGGAAGGAAGCACGGAGTCCCCGTAACAGCGCCCATATCTCCGCTTGAAATAAGTATATCAAAACTCTTTCTATTGGCGTACAGCCGCCGCCCGCCGCGAAATTGCATTTTCGGTACCGTTCTTTGTATGGTGTACCTTCCTTTAATACAACATCCCCAAGGAGGATTTATTCATGATTCTAAGTTGTGTCCTATTCGTATGCGCCGCCTTCTCCGCCACTGGGGAAGATAACGCTGTTTCCGCTTCTGTTCCTATGGCGTATTCGGTTATGGATTTCGGCGCTGTCGCTGACGGTGTGACAGACAATACCGCCTTTTTCCAAGAAGCCATGGATGAGGCCGAGAAAAATCGGGGCGGCATCGTGGAGGTGCCCGCAGGCCGCTACCGCTTCGAAGGCAATTTACAAATTCCTTCCAATGTAAGCTTGAAAGGTATCTTTAGTTATGCCCCGTCCCATGCCGGCATACGCGATGCGGGACAACAGCAATTGCCCGTATACGGCAGCGTCTTGGAGCCCGTTGCTTCGGCAGGTGACGCAGCGGGCACGCCCTTTATCACCATTCAGGCGAATGGAACGGTGCAAGGCTTCACGATCCATTATCCCGATCAAAAACCCGATGCAGACGCGCCCACGCCCTATCCCTATACCATTGCGATGCGCGGCAATAATCCCGCCCTAATTGATATGCAATTGCTCAACCCCTATCAAGGCATTGATGCTTCCGAAAATCAACGGGCCCTTGTACGCAACATTCATGGACAACCCATTTACATCGGCATTTTTGTCGATATCATTTACGATATTGGCCGCATTGAAAACGTTCATTGGAATCCATGGTGGACCATACACACCAAAGTCTATCAATGGCAGCTCGAAAACGGCATCGGATTTCTATTCGGCAAAACCGATTGGCACTATGTGCACAACACCTTCTGTTTCGGCTATAACGTGGGCTATAAATTCTTCAAATCCGAGCGGGGCGGTACCAATGGTAATTTCTTAGGTATTGGCGCCGACGACTGCTATACGTCGCTCCTCGTCGAACAAAGCGAAACCATGGGCATCCTGATCACGAACGGAGAATTTGTATCTTTCCACGGC
Organism: Candidatus Hydrogenedentota bacterium; assembly: GCA_012523015.1. Taxonomy (NCBI): domain Bacteria; kingdom Pseudomonadati; phylum Candidatus Hydrogenedentota; species Candidatus Hydrogenedentota bacterium. The sequence continues at coordinate 2,627 of JAAYJI010000135.1, read as the reverse complement.
CCCGACCCCACCATGATACGCGTTGAAGAGACGCACACCGGGACGGTGCGCTTCGTGAACTGTGCCTTTTGGGGGCCTGCCCGGCGCAATGCCGTTATTGACGGCGTGGGCACGGTCGGCTTCAGCAATTGCAGTTTCATGCAGTGGGGCTACGAAGAAAAGGCTGAGGGCTACAACACCTTGCCCTTGCCGTCCATTGATGTGCTCGGCGGTTCGATCCTGTTGAATGGCAATGAATTTATGGAAAATAAGCCGCAGGTACATTTGGGCCCGAAAGTGGAACGGGCGATCATTACCGATAATCTGGTCAATGGCAAGGTATCCATTTCCAATGAAGCACGCCGTAAACGGGTCATCATAAAAAATAATTTGGGCTTTCCCCAAGACCCTAAATTCTTGAGATCCCTGTCTGAACGCAAGGATTACCGTTCCAGACTGTTACAGCATGAAATGTCCTCAAGATAAGGGCAGCCGTCCGTCAAAACCAAGGTTCATGGGCGGGTCCCGGTGTGTGCGCCAACAGATAGTCATAGGCGGCCTCGGCCGTATCGCATACATGATAAAAGGCAAGGTGTCGTTCACTGATCAACGAATCTGCGATAAGCCGATCAAAGAATAGAAAGAGATGGTCGAAGACGCCGTTAATGTTGAGGAAAACGCAGGGTTTGGCATGGTACCAAAGCTGTCGCAGCACGAGAATATCCATCACCTCATCAAGAGTCCCGAAACCGCCGGGCAAGGTAATGAAGGCGTCCGCCAGCGATTCCATTTTGGCTTTCCGTTCGCTCATCGTATCGGTAATGATCAGCTCATCGGCCTCACGATAGGCCAATTCCAGATCCACCAACTTGTCCGTGATCACACCGACCACACGGCCGCCGCCGTGTTGATGTACGGCGCGCGCACATTCGCCCATGAGCCCTACATTCCCACCGCCGTAAATGAGCTGATGTCCATGTTCCGCGATTAACGTACCCAAACGCCGCGCTTCAACCCTATAGGCTTCCGGCAGTGATTCACTGCTTGCCGCATATACACAAATAGACTGCATTACGCTTCTCTTCCTTTATCTTGCATTTTTTTTGCCCGCAGGGCAGATGGGAAACTCTCAGTAAACATGGACCAGTTTACACGGGGGCTTGACACGCCATGCCTGTTTTTTATTTCATTATATCGTTGTTCTTCTATGAGTAACTCGTTTGAAACGGCTTTACCCGCTTGTTTTTCAAGTACCGCTTTGCCTCGATAAAAAGGAGCGCCGAAATTACGGTACTCGCCGACAAATATCCGATTATTAGGCGTTATTTCACAAACATCCCCTAACCTACACCTCACAGCCGATCAGCCCCAGGCTTAGCTTTCAACTTCTTCTGCGCTTCTTTGATGCTTTCCAGATAATCGCGTTCTGCAGGGGTCGGCAGATCGGCAATACGCTTGCGGTATTTTTTATATTCCTCGGCTGCCTTTTCTATCGCCGCCTGGCGGCTGACCGTTCCGGAGTTTTGCAATATTCCTTTGCCGTAACGTTCGGCAAAATCATCAACCTGTGGCAGCCAATCGTGCATATACATAGGTTCGTGGTTCAGTGCGTGCAATTCCGCAAGGTCAAAAAAAGCTGAAACCATGCGATTGAGCACAGCAAGTTCTTTTTCATTCAGATAATTCTTTGCCACCATAACATCATCTTTGTGGGGTGTTTCACCGGGGAAGGTCTGCATCCCCATAAAGGGCTTTTCAGCGTCAGCACGGGCATAGATGATTTCAGCGGAGGTCTGCTTGTTCACGGCATAATGCATTTTGTTCTGGACAATCTGAAAAAACTGTCGGCACTCTTCCGCTTTTGGATCATAGTCCACACTGGTAGCAAAAAGATCTAAAAGCTGACGGTAAAAAACCTTTTCGCTGGAACGAATATCCCGAATACGCTCCAAGAGCTCTTGCCAATAATTCCCGCCGCCCGCTTTTTTTAGCAGGTCGTCATTCATGGTAAAGCCCTTAACGATATATTCTCGTATCCGTTCCGTTGCCCAAATTCGAAATTGCGTGCCGCGCAACGACTTTACGCGATATCCTACAGAGATAATCATATCAAGATTATAATAGTCAATTTGGCGTGCGACTTCACGATCTCCCTCAATTTGAACTGTTGCAATTTTTGCAACAGTTGCTTCGCGAAAAAGTTCTCCTTCTTCAAAAACATTTTTGATATGGCGCGATATGGTTGATTTGTCCCGCCCAAACAATTCGCTCATTTGATCAAGCGATAACCAAACCGTCTCATTTTCTAGGCGCACATCAATTTTAATTGCACCATCGCCGGCTTGGTACATGATAATTTCCGTATTCTTATAGTTCATATCCAATTACCCCCAGTCTTTTCCGAATCTCATCCTCAAACTTATTGCTTTCTTCAAATAGTCCGGCTAGTTCTGATCTAAGGCCTTCCATCTTTTCTTCAAAAGGAATACCATCATTCTCTTCTTCTTCAAAGCTATCTGATATGTATTTTATAATCACAACATTATATTATTGACCACTTTATCTTTATAATATGTTCATTCTATCTGATAGTCTTTATTTTTAATAGTTGTTTTTTATAGATAGCATTGCTCATGACCTCATACTGT
>JAAYJI010000134.1 GCA_012523015.1 Candidatus Hydrogenedentota bacterium | reverse complement strand
GTGTCGGAGTACCCGTCTCCGATGTATACGACAGTATTCCCTTCACCTTTTAGCTTTTCCATCAGCCTGGTTTTACAGGTTCCACAAATACCGCATTCCGGATTTGTGCCGGGACATTCTATTTTAAAACTGCCGTCATAAATCATCCTGTTGGCGTAGTAGGGCACATTAATATGATATTTTTCAAATACAGCTTCGATACAAAGATCATAGCCGTCGCTGAGCACATAAAACCTGTGGCCTCTTTCCCGACAAAGTCCCAGAAATCCCTTGAAATATTCGTCTATCTCCATGGTGTCCAGCAACCTTTTCAAATCACTCAGGTCGGCCTGGAAAAGGTTAAAAGTCATATTTGCGCATTGCTCAGTAGAAATCTCTTTTCTTTCCCATCGTTTATTTATTTCACGCCAGCCGGCGCCCGCAAAAGCCTCAACCATGGCGGCGCAGACATCCTGTTTTGTTATTGTCCCGTCAAAATCAACAAATAAAACTATGCCCTCATCTTTCATTGCAACATTTTCTATCACAAGAATTCCCCACCTAAAACCTTATTCATATGGCGGATCGCGCACATCTTACCGCACATGGTGCAAGTCTCCTCCTTTTCCGGCATGGACTCGGACCTGTAACGCACAGCCTTCTCCGGGTCCAAGGCCAGTTCGAACATCCTCGGCCAATCCAGGTTGCTCCTGGCCGCGCTCATTTCTTCATCCCAACGCGCCGCTCCCGGCACACCCTTTGCAATATCGGCGGCGTGGGCAGCAATACGCGAAGCGATGATACCTTCCTGCATATCTTCCAGTGTTGGAAGCCGCAGATGTTCCGCCGGTGTGACATAACACAGAAAGTCAGCTCCATTGGCAGCCGCGATTGCGCCGCCGATCGCGCTTGTGATATGGTCGTAGCCAGGGGCGATATCGGTCACAAGCGGCCCCAACACATATAACGGCGCACCGTGGCATAATTTCTTTTCAAAAAGCATATTAGGCGCAATCTCGTTTATAGCCATGTGCCCGGGTCCTTCGATCATAACCTGGACATCCTTTTCCCATGCCCGCTTTGTCAGCTCCCCAAGGATAATCAATTCCTGAATCTGGGAAGCATCGGTGGAGTCCTTGATGCTGCCGGGCCGGCAGGCGTCGCCCAGGCTGACAGTAACGTCGTAATCACGGCAGATATCAAGAAGTTCATCATAATATTCAAAGAAGGGGTTCTCCCGTTTGTTCAGTTCCATCCAGGCAAACAGTAGGGCGCCGCCCCTGGATACAATGTTGGTCAGACGCGGATTTTTTTTAAACCTGGCAGCGGTCTCCTTGTTAATTCCCGCATGAATAGTCATAAAGTCGACACCGTCACGCGCGTGTTTTTCCACTACCCCCAAGAATTCTTCCGCTGTTATTTTTTCAAGTTCTTTACCGTAGAACCCCACGGCGTCATAAACAGGCACGGTGCCAATCGCAGCCGTTGATATTTCAATCAGCCTGCGCCTGAACTCCTCGGTCTTACCATAGCAGCTCAGGTCCATGATGGCGTCGGCCTTCAACTCTACCGCCTTTTGCGCCTTCTCCAGCTCAGCCTCAATATTACAGCAATCCTTGGATACGCCGAGGTTTATATTGATCTTGGTCTTCAGGCCCTCTCCAATGCCGCACGGCTCCAGTGAACCATGGTTCTTATTGGTCGGAATGACAACTTTGCCATCCGCTACAAGTCTCCGTAGCTTCTCAGGCTCTACCAGTTCCCTGCGGGCTACCGTCTCCATTGCCGCTGTAATAATCCCTCTCCGGGCAGCATCCATCTGTGTGGTATAGCGCAATAC
>JAAYJI010000133.1 GCA_012523015.1 Candidatus Hydrogenedentota bacterium | reverse complement strand
GCCTTGGAACCACTCTCGCCATGCCCCGCGAAAATATGCCGCTGATAGCGCAGATGCAACAAGGTCCAATAATTTCGGTTGCCACGCAAAATGATGTTGCCCCCGTGGCCTCCGTCGCCTCCGTCGGGCCCTCCTTTAGGAACAAACTTTTCCCTCCGGAAGTGAGCGGAGCCGCGCCCCCCCTTACCGGAACGACAAAAAATCTTTACGTAATCAACGAAATTAGTTTCCGCCATTGCTATGTTATTAGTTGGTCAACAGCTTTCGACATCGACTCAAAAATTTCTTCAATAGAACCGTGTCCTTTTATCTTCACGAGCTTCCCTTGATCGCTGTAAAACTCTTTCAGTGGAGCTGTCTGCTCGTAATATACATTTAACCTCGACTCTATGACTTCTCTATTGTCGTCAGAGCGACCCGACACCTCACCACGTTTGAGCAGGCGTTGAATCAACTCTTCATCGGCGACTTCCAAACTAAGCACCAGTGACACTTTTTCATCATGCTTAGACAAGACTTTATCAAGAGACTTACCTTGAAACAACGTACGAGGAAAGCCATCAAAAATAAATCCCGGTAAGTCACAACAACTCTTCAACTGCTCTTCTAACATCTCTATAACAATCTCATCCGGGACTAATTGCCCTTTTGATATGTATGAATCGGCCAACGTTCCTAATTCTGTTTTCTTATTAATCTCGGTTCGAAACAGATCGCCCGTGGATATATGTTTCAGCCCATATTTTTCTATCAGTTTCTCGCTTTGAGTCCCTTTCCCTGAACCTGGGGCTCCAAAAATTATAATGTTCAGCATAAAATTTTAAATAAGTTGCAAAGATACACGTTTCTCGCCATTTTACTTGCTTTATGTCAAGTATATTGCCGTTTTCGACTGTTTTATTTTCTTAATTCCTCCTGAATCGTGTTAATCAAATCTGAACGGAAAGGACACGCTCTTGAACCAAACACTTCTAAAAATGTTTACTTATTGAAGCTAAAAACAATACAAGTTACGATGAAAAAAGATGAATTCAAAGAAAAAGCATACCAGGTTCTTAATGAACTTGCAGCCTATATTGAAAAATTAGAGCATAAAGCCCACGAGATAGCGGATGATGCTAAAGAGGAGTACCGGGAACAGTTAGATAATTTGAAAGGGATACGGGATAACTTGGCTTCTAAATTACAAGAGTACGAAAATGTAGCCGATGGCAAATGGGAAGTGATCCGAGAAAGCGCGAGTGATTTCTTTAGCACCGTATCCGAATCTTGGAAAGAGAACTACGAAAAGGTAACCGACGCGTTCAAGAAAGAGGAATCTCAAACTTCCTGACAATTAGTTCGCACTGCAGACTCACCTCGATCGCGTTGCAAGCTCACAGAGATCCGTGAAATAAAAAACCTTGCGACCAATCCCCATTACAGGCGGTTGCAAGGATTCTCTTAGAGGTACCTGGCGGATTCGAACCGCCGTCAACGGTTTTGCAGACCGACGCCTAACCACTCGGCCAAGGTACCTTATTACTAAATATGCAGAGCGGATGCAAATGTACTATATATTTTTAGAGTTTCAAAGAGATTCACCGTATTTCTTTCGTTTCTCGAAAATTCAAAATCACCATGACTCCTACCTAGCACTCACCTCGCTCAACCAGCTACTATAGTCGTAATTGGTTACCGATACCTCGTTCGTCCACTCGTTCTTTCGCAATCAGGAAAAAAGCAGTCGGAACGCGTCGCTCACCTTCCGCACCTCCGCGATTTCAATGCTCCCTTTCTTAGGATATCCTTTCAGGTTATTGGAAGGGATCAAGACGCGGGAGAATCCCAGTTTTTCAGCCT
>JAAYJI010000132.1 GCA_012523015.1 Candidatus Hydrogenedentota bacterium | reverse complement strand
GTGTTGCAGCCTATGATTGCGCTCGAAGCGCTGGCCGGCTTGCGGAGCTCTGGGCGGAACAGGGTAATCGCAATGGAGCAGTCACCATGTTCGAGCGTTATTTTCTAGGCGGTGCACCGGAGGAAGACAACGATGCACCGCTGAAACACTATGCACAGCTTCTCGAAAGCACTGCAAACTGACAGCGATTAAGCCGGCCGAGACTCCAATACTTAAACCGAAGCGTTATCGTTATTGTTGTTGTTGTTGATGATTCGGTTGTGACGTCTAAGCAAAAAGTATTCGATACTGTCTAGTAATGCGGCGAAAGAAGCGGCAATAATATTTTCTGAAACGCCTACGGTGCACCAAGAATCAAACTTGTCGGAGCTTTCAATGAGGACTCGTGTCTTTGCTTTGGTAGCCAGCTTCCCGTCGAGGATACGCACTTTATAGTCTTCAAGGCGCATATCTTCAATGTCGGGATAATTCGCGCGCAGCGCCTTACGCAAGGCATTGTTCAGCGCATCAACGGGGCCGTCCCCTTCCGATACGGTATGCTCAATGGTTCCATCAGGCAATTGAACCTTTACCGTAACTTCGGAGGTGATGCGTCCATCAGTACGGGGCTGATTTACACGGGCATGAAAGCCAAGGGTTTGGAAAAAACGTTTGGAGTGGTTCGTCACTTTTCTGATAATCAGCTCGAGGGAGGCATCGGCTCCTTCGAATTCATAGCCCTGATTCTCGAGATCTTTGATTTGTTCTAAGATGATGCGCGTCTCCGGACCGCCCTTCTCAAGGGGGATGCCCATTTCCGCTGCCTTTTGGATCAGACTTGAACGGCCCGCCATCTCACTGACGGCAATACGCGTGCTGTTGCCTACAAATTCGGGGACAATATGTTCATAGCTGCTTTTGCGTTTGCTCACAGCGTCAGCATGCATACCGGCTTTGTGTGTAAAGGCATAGCGTCCGACAAAAGGCGCTTCATCAGGCAGTGCCATGTTCGCCAATTCGGCGATGAGATGAGATTTGCGGGTGAAACGTGCCAGTTGTTCTTTAGTCACCACATCATAGCCCATTTTTAATTGGAGCGAAGGGATGATCGTGCACAGGTTCGCATTACCGCAGCGTTCTCCATAGCCGTTGATTGTGCCTTGCACTTGGGTGGCGCCGGCTTGGACTGCAGCCAAGGAATTTGCCACTGCACATCCACTGTCGTTATGCGTATGGATACCTACAACAGCGCCGGGAATTTTTTCATGTACTGTTTTGGTAATGACTGCCACTTCATCGGGAAGGCTGCCGCCGTTCGTATCGCACAGAATGATGGCTTCCGCTCCGCCTTGGGCGGATCGTTCGAGCACCGCAAGGGCATAGTCAAGGTCTTCTTTCGCGGCATCAAAAAAATGTTCCGCATCCAAGAACACCCGACGTTGTTGAGCCTTTAACCATGCAACGGATTCTTCGACCAATGCAAGATTTTCATCCAGTGTGATACCCAAGACATCGCGTACTTGGGAAGGAGAACTTTTTGCGAAGATCGTGACAACGGGCGTCTCGGCTTCAATGAGTGCCTTCAAATTAGGGTCTTCGTCTGCAGGATTTTTGAAATGACGTGTGCTGCCAAAAGCGACCATAATACTGTTTTTTAAGTTGAGGTCTTGAACACGCTTAAACAATTCCGATGCCTTGGGATTGGCATAGGGTTGTCCGCCTTCAATATAGTTAATACCCATCGCATCAAGAGCTTTCACCACTTGAACCTGGTCAACAGCGGAAAACTTTACTCCGGGGCCTTGGGCGCCGTCGCGTAATGTTGTATCGTAAGTTTCAATTTTCATTGTCATTGTGTTCTTGTTCCTATAGCATGAATTAAAAAGAGAGGGACATCCTCTAGGGGGGGAATAAAGGTGTCAGGAACCGGGGATGTATCCTGTGTTTCTTTAAGTATAACAGAAACGTATATTATTCCATGTAATTTCCTGAGGCTTAGCAGAGCAACCTTTTGAAAATACGCGATTAGCATTAAAAAAAAAGCTGCTCAACGACTATATCAAAAAGGATGGAATGACGCGAGGGATGACAGTACATACCCCGGTGCCACTCCATCCGTTTTTATCCGGTATTTTGTTCTATTGATTAATTAGGAGCGATTACGCCTTTAAAAGCTGTCTGAAGTATCCAAGCTTTCCTCTGATTGTGCTTGCTCACGGCCTTCAATATAAGGACCCGTCAGCATATCGCGATAGGGCAAGCCCGGTCCGACCATCGGATAGACGAAGGCGTATTTATCGGTGACCACTTCAAGAAAAGCGGGGCCGTCAAATTTCACAAAAGCTTCCAAGGTTGATTTCAGATCTTTGTAGTTGCTCACACGCTTCGCGAATTTGAATCCATCGGCTTCTGCTGCTTTGACGAAATCTTTACTGTGAAGCGTTTTATCTGTACCTGAAAAACGGTTTTCATAGTAGAGACTCTGCCATTGCACGACCATACCGTCCCCGTGATTGTTGAGTAACAAGATCTTAACGGGAACATTGTAATTGGTACAGGTTTCCATCTCACCAATGTTCATGCGGATACTGCCGTCGCCATCCACGTCAATCACAATCTTATCGGGGTTGCCGATTTGTGCGCCAATGGCGGCGGGAAGTCCAAAGCCCATGGTGCCCATACTGCCGGATGTAATCCACTGACGAGGCTCTTTAAAATCAAAGTACTGGGCGCTAAACATTTGGTGTTGACCAACGCCGGTTGTGACGATCGCTTGACCTTTGGTTATTTTGTTGAGCGTTTCCAACACGGCTTGGGGCTGGATCACTTCCGAGTCCCGGTTGAAGTCGAATTTATGCTTTTTCTTTAAAGCGCGAACATGTTTCAACCAACTTTGGTGATTAACTTCAAGATTTTTGCCGGCTTCGGTCAAATCATGAAGGGCTGCTGCGGCGTCGCCCAGGTAATGCCAATCAGCCTGTTTGACTTTGCCAATCTCTGCACCGTCAATATCAATATGGGCAATGACAGCATTCTCCGCGAAAAGGCGTGGAACGCCGGCAACGCGATCGTCAAAGCGTGCGCCCACAGCTAATAAGAAATCACATTCATCGACGGCATAATTCCCATAGGCGGAGCCATGCATGCCCAACATGTGGAGACAGAGATCGTCTGTTGTATCAATCGCACCAATACCCATGAGTGTTGTAACAGCAGGAATTTGGAACTGTTTCATGAATTTATGCAGTTCTTTTTGCGCGCCGCTGATGACGGCGCCACCGCCAACGTAGAGTAGCGGTTTCTTGGCTTTTCTGAAAAGCTTGAAAAACTCGTCCATCGTCTTCTTAGGCATGGTGCGGGAGCTGACGGAATTCACACGATCTTGATAGCCGTGCAGCTGAAGCACGCTTTCACTGTCATAAGGACCTTCCCAGTTTTGCACGTCTTTGGGGAGATCAATAACAACCGGTCCGGGCCGCCCACTGCGAGCTATTTGAAAAGCCGTGCGAACCGTCGCCGCCAATTGTGTCGGATCCTTAACGAGAAAGACATGCTTGGCGCAAGCTGTCATCAGACTGAAGACAGGCGCTTCTTGGAAAGCATCGGTGCCGATAACGGCACGGGCAACTTGACCACAAATAAGGACAACAGGAATTGAATCTGCCATGCAGTCACGAATAGGGGTAACGGTATTGGTCGCTCCAGGACCGGAGGTCACGAGACAGACGCCAACCTTACCCGTAGAACGGGCATAGCCTGCCGCCATAAAACCGACGCCTTGTTCATTGGCCGGGACAACGAGGTTCATCGCTCTGTCGGTATGGTTTTCATTGTATCGAAATATAGCATCATAGACCGGAAGAATAGCGCCGCCACTGTATCCGAATATAGTGTCCACGCCTTCATCAGCCAAAACCTGAAGGGTCATGTCGGCACCGGTCATAACTTTGCCATGTGTTTTTGAGCGTTTTGCTTTATCACCAACCATAGTGTGGTTCTCCTTGATACTGCAATACTATAATGTATCTTGTGTTTGCCGGTACTAACATATAAACCGGCGGTTTTGTTCCTGAGGATATCCACGTTAATTAAAGGACAATCCATTGTCCAAAAGGGATCATGAGCCTAGAAACACCAACAGCTCACTCTGTGGATAATAGTTAAAAAAAAGCGAGCGCCATAAGGGTCGGCGCTCGCGGAAAGGCATTACATCAAGAATCGAGGCTTACTCTTCCGAATCGGGCGCCGCCTCCTCAGCGGTCGCCTCGGATACACCAGACACGGGGGGTTCCTCTTCTTCGGTCGTTTCTTCGCTCTGCTCGGTATCCACCGCCTCTGTCGATGCTTCCGCTTCAACAGGCGCAGGCGCGTCTTCTTCAGCCGCTTCATCCGCGACTGCTTCTTCAGCTTTGGCTTCTTCTGCCGCTTCATCTGCGACGGTTTCTTCAGCCTTGGCTTCTTCGACCGCTTCATCCGCGACGGTTTCTTCAGCTTTAGCTTCTTCGACCGCTTCATCCGCGACCGCTTCTTCAGCTTTGGCTTCTGCTGCAGGCTCATCAGTGGCCGCTTCTTTTGCAGCTTCTTCAGCCTTGGCTTCTGCTGCACGTGCTGTATCCATGCGACCTACAGCCGCCATCAGTTCATGGGCGACGTCAGCCATGCTGCGTCCGGCCTGGAACATGCTTTGCGGGACAGCGCCGGCTAGTGTTGCGCCAACATCAACAGTGCTCGAAGATTCACCTTGTTCATCCAAAGCACTGCGGTTTTGGTCGCGCTCATATTCACGGATACTTAAGCCGATCCGTCTGTCAGCGGGGCTGATACTAATAACTTTTGTCCAAACGCGATCGCCGACCTTCAGCACATCTTCAGGCTTGTTGACGCGTTCTTCTGCCAGCTCGCTGACATGAATCAAACCTTCAACGCCGTTATCGAGACGTGCGAAAGCGCCGAAAGCAACCATTTTCACAATATCTACTTCAATGTGTGCGCCAATAGGCAGGCTGTCCACAACCGATAACCATGGATCAGAATGCAGTTGCTTCAGTCCCACGCTGATCTTTTCGGCATCGGGATCAATGTTCAGAACTTGGACTTCAATTTCCTGACCTTTTTGCAGAATATCACTGGGATTTGTGACTTTTTTGGTCCAAGACAAATCGCTCACATGAAGCAATGCATCAATGCCATCTTCAATCTGAACGAAGGCGCCGTAATCGGTCAGGTTGCGCACAACACCTTTAATCATGGAGCCGATGGGATAGCGTTCTTCCATCTGTTTCCAAGGATTGGGCATGGTTTGTTTGATACCAAGAGCAATTTTTTCGCCTTCGGAATCGACACTAAGGATCATCACGTCCACTTCATCGCCTTCATTCACCATTTCGCTGGGATGGCGGACACGACGGGTCCAACTCATTTCGCTCACGTGAACCATGCCTTCAACGCCTTCTTAAAGGTGAACAGAG
>JAAYJI010000131.1 GCA_012523015.1 Candidatus Hydrogenedentota bacterium | reverse complement strand
GAATCGAGCGAATGCGTGTGCAGCAGTATTGGATATAAGGACCTGTGTCGCCTTGAAATGACAAGGCCGTGTCCATGTCGAAGACTACATTTTTGGTGGGCTTAACGCGCAATACGGCAAAGCGTATGGCTGAGACTGCCACCTGCTCGGCAATGGTCTGTTGTTCCTCCTCAGGAAGATCGGGAAATTGTTCCTGCACACGCAACAAAGCCCGTGCTGCTGCCTGATCGAGAAAAGAAGAAAGCAACACAACCTTCCCTTGACGGGTAGACATCTTTCCGTCTGAAAGAAGGATATAGGAATAATAGACGACCTCCGGCGATTCAATGCCTGCGGCCTGAAGAATAAGCGCGAGTTGCTGGGCGTAAAGCTTATGATCTTCGCCGAGAACCATCAAGTTTATATCGGCGCCTGATTCATATTTATCTTGAGAATATAAAAGGTCTCGACAGCCATACATGGATGATCCGTTGGCACGTTTCAACACGAAATAACGGCCTTCTTCTGCCGTGTAGCCCAGCTGTGCCAGATCAACCACCCGCCGGCCGTCTTCATCCGTAAACAAGGCGTTTTTCTCTTCAAGGGCGTTTTCAATATGCGCCAAACGCGGATCATTGACATAGGCAGATTCATGGTCGAATTTGTCGTACCGTGCGCCGATACGATGCAGCACTTCCAGTTGTCCTTGGAGACAAAGGCGCGTGATATGAAAAAACTTTTCTCTCACTTTTTCGTCTCCCGCCTCAATCTTTGCCAAGAGTGCATAGCCCTCATTCGCGAAGTCGGGATCCTCTTGAGCACGTTTATTTGCCGCCACATAGATTTCTAAAATCTGTTCGAAGCTGACATTTTCGAATTCTTCGGCGAGCAGGGCAAGAAGCCCAATTTGCCTCCCCATATCATTGACATAATAATGGACTTCGACCTCATAACCTTCGAAGCGCAGCAAACGGGTGAGACTGTCACCGATAAGGGCGCAACGGCCACGTCCAACATGGGGACTTGCATTGGGGTTGATGCTGGTATGTTCGATAAGCACCCGTTTCCCGCGCCCGGCGGACGTGCTACCCCACGCTTCTTTTTGGCGGAACACGGCATCAACGATTTGATAACCGACTCGGTCGCGATTCAATTTCAAATTAACATACGGACCGGCAGCAAGGGCTTCCCGTACATCAATGCCAAAATCAACTTGAGCCGCCAACTCCTGAGCCAAGGCAACGGGAGATGTTTTACGGGTTTTGGCAATAGAAAACATGGGAATCGCCACATCACCCATTTCCAAAGAGGGCGGCGTTGCGAAAGCAATCATTTCACGGGTCAATGACGAATCGTAAGCCTGTAAAGCTTGTATAATCGATTCAAAATATAACAAGAGTAGGATTCTCCTATAGACAAGATTTTGGGTTCATTCGGCAGCACACAAAAGCTGCGTCTTGGGGGAGTGGCGCCTTATTCGTTGGAATTGGCTGATTCCATAGCCTTTTGCTGGATTTCCTGCTCATACAAATCGGCATCAGTGTAGTTGCGTTCTACAACCTTGATCAAGTGGAATCCATGTTCTGTTTGAATGATTTCGCTCACATCACCGATCTCACCTTTCCAACAATATTCTTCGAAGGCAGCCGTAAAGGTTCCCGGAGGAGCCCATCCCAAATCTCCGCCGCGCCGCGCAGAAACGCTATCATCAGAATTGGCACGCGCAAGCTTTGAAAAACTTTCTCCCGCCAATAGACGTTGCCGCAATTCTGAAATTTTTTCATAGGCACGGCCCCGATCCACGGGATCGCTGCTATCATAGGCAACCAAAATATGACTGGCGCGAACCATGGTCAGCATGGGTCTTGATTGGCGGCCCATATAAAAATAAACAGACATGGCAGCAATCAAAAGAAGGATGGCTATCCAAATATATTTGGTCATATCCCGCGGTTCGGTTTCCGCCTCCACGAAGTTTTCCGGGTTCGACTGAATCTCCTTGTTCATCACAATCTCCTGACAAAAGACTTTTATTTAATGACTCAAAAATCTGACGGTATGGAATATAGATTACCGTAAAATGAAATTACGAAATAGCCTATCACACAGCCTACCAGAAGTGTAATTACGACTTGCAGTATTTTGGCAGTGGCTTTCACTGCAGATTGTGCCTCTTGAAAACTGTACTCAGCAGCTTTCTGCAGACTGTCATCAAGATTACCGGATTGCTCGCCAATCGCAATCAATTCGCGCCCCGCCTTATCCAGACAACGGCTCTTTGAAAAGGCTTCGGCCAAGGTGCCGCCATGGGCTATAACCGGCAAGGCACGGAGCAGATCCTTTTCCAAGGCTTTATCCAAGGTCATGGATGCACTGCGCCGTATACATTGTTGCACATCCAATCCGGAACGGATCAACAACGCCATGCCTCGGTAAAAGCGCGATAAGGCAAATTTTCGGAGCATCCCGTTTATAGGCCATAAATGGCGTTTCACCACCTGCCATGGACCTTGAAGAAGACCGGCACGAATCAAAACAATGACACCCGTCAAAAAGATAAAGACAAGAAAGAGAGCGGCGATCTGAAAATGCACATAGTTTTGAAGATAGGCCCCTATATCGAAATTGCTGCCCGTCCCGTGAAAAACAGCGCTAACTCGCTTAATCATCCCCAACGCAAAGGTGCCAAGAAACCACGCCGAAGCCAGTTGTAATCCCGGATAGATCAAAGAGCCGATAACCGACTGGTATAAACGGCGCATTTCTTCGTAGTAAGCCGCGAGATCGGCGAAAAGCGTATCGAGTCTGCCACCCTTTTCTCCTGCCGATACAAGTTGAATAAACAGGTCGGGCAGTATTTTTTTTTCGGAATTGCACGCGTCTGCAAGCGTTGCCCCCTGTCGAATGGCGCGCTCCATGCGCTGCAGCATGAGACGTGCTTTTCCTGAAACCCCTTTTCCTGCCACAAGCTCCAAGCATGAAAGAATGGGCAAGCCGGCTTTGTAGGCAGTAGCCAGTTGCCGGCAAATCAATGCCATTTCTTTTACACCCAGTTTAGAGGAAATCAAAGCCATAAGAATATCCAACCATGTAGATCATGGCGATAGCGCGTCAACAAAGCAGCAACGCCTTTATCAGGCGCCTTCTACCGATTCCAACCATCTTGCTGCGTCAAGAGCCGCCATGCAGCCGCTGCCCGCCGCCGTTACCGCTTGGCGATAGATATTGTCTTGCACATCGCCACAAGCGAAAACGCCGGGGATACCGACAGAGCAGCTTTTCCCCTCTGTCAATAAGTATCCTGACTCATCCATGGGAAGCACGTCTTTAAACAATGCTGTATTCGGCTGATGACCGATGGCAGCAAAATAGCCGACACAAGCAAGTTCACGGGTTAGACCGGTTTCGGTACTTTTCAAGCGGACTCCCGTTACACCGTCCGTATCATTTCCGAAAATTTCGTCGACGACCGAATTCCACTCCACTGTAATCTTAGGATGGTTGATCACGCGGTCGCCCATAATTTTGCTGGCACGGAACTTATCGCGGCGATGCACCACGTGAACATGGTCGGCGAATTTCGCTAAGAACATCGCCTCTTCCATGGCGGTATCGCCGCCGCCCACGACAACGAGGGTCTTTCCGCGAAACTGAGGTAAAGCGCCGTCGCAAGTCGCACAAGCAGACACGCCCTTATTCATGAATCGCTGCTCCGACTCCAAGCCCAAATAACGGGCTGTGGCGCCTGTCGCGATAATCAATGTTTCGGTCTCGTAGACCTCCTCATTGACAAAGAGACGCAAGGGCCGGGAAGATAAATCAACAGAAGTGACCGTTTTATATTCAAAGCGTGCGCCAAAGTTTTCCGCCTGTTTTTTCAAGTCATCCATCAGTTCCGGTCCTGAAATGCCATTGGGATATCCCGGAAAGTTTTCTACTTCCGTCGTCGTCATTAACTGTCCGCCCGGAAGCACGGTCTGGCTGAGTTCGCCTTCAAAGACCAAGGGCTTCAAATCGGCCCGCGCCGTATACAAAGCAGCTGTACAGCCCGCAGGCCCGCCGCCCATTATCACAACTTTTTCCATGATGCTTCTCCTACCTATATTTTATCAGGCTCTTGCCGTCAAG
>JAAYJI010000130.1 GCA_012523015.1 Candidatus Hydrogenedentota bacterium | reverse complement strand
GTCATCGTATGTACCGGTACTTTTCTGCGCGGCACGCTGCACTACGGTATGAGATCTATTTCCGGCGGTCGCAGCGGCTCCTCTTCGGCAGATTCGCTGAGCGCATGCTATCGGCAGCTCGGCTTTCCCGTGGGCCGGCTCAAAACCGGAACCTGCGCCCGAATCCATAAACGCAGCATTCGTTTTGATAAACTGCATGAACAGCCGGGCGATGAATTACCCCGTCCCTTCTCTTTTTCCACGCCTGTTGAGGGCTTCGATCGCAACCTCGTTTCCTGCTGGCTCACCCATACTACCGAGAAGACGCGGGACATCATTAATGCCAATATGGACCGCAGCCCCCTTTATTCCGGGCGTATTGAAGGCATCGGTATCCGATATTGTCCGAGCATTGAAGATAAAATCGTTAAATTTCCGGATAAACTTCGGCATCATTTATTTTTGGAACCGGAAGGTTTGGAGACCGCCGAATTCTATGTGAACGGTTTGTCGACCAGTCTTCCCGAGGACGTTCAACGGGATATGCTGCACAGCTGTCCGGGCTTGGAAGAGGCTGAGATCATTCGCCCCGGCTATGCCGTAGAATACGATTATATTCCGCCCACCCAACTGAAACTGACCTTGGAGACCAAAAAGATCGCGGGCCTTTTTCATGCGGGGCAGATCAACGGCACCTCCGGCTATGAAGAGGCGGCGGCGCAGGGGCTTTATGCCGCCTTCAACGCCATACGCCTGTTGGAAAATAAAGCGCCTCTTATCATTGGCCGAAATGAAGCCTATCTCGGTGTGATGGTGGATGATATTGTTACGCGGGGTGTCCTTGAGCCTTACCGTCTCTTTACCTCCAGGGCGGAATACCGGCTCCATTTACGGCATGACAACGCTGACCTGCGTTTGGCGGAATACGGCATTCGCAATGAGGGACTCCGCGCCCGTGTTGAAGAGCGTGAGCAGCGGATTGAGCAAGAGATCCAACGACTGGAAAGCGTGGTGTTAGCGCCGGACAGTGCGTTGAACACCTTTCTCCGTGAGGCGGGAGAAACGGAAGCGCTCAGTCCCTTGTCCGCCAAACAGATTTTGAAACGGCCGGGCATAACGCTTAAACAACTTTGGGAATTCTGTGCGCCCCCTGCATATTTGGATTTTGAGACGCAGGAACAAATAGAAATTCGCGTCAAATATGGGGGCTACCTCGACAGAGAAAAGAAGACCATCGAACGTTTCGAAAAGGCGGAGCGATTGACCATTCCAGAGAATCTGGACTATGATCATATTTCCGGATTGCCTTTAGAGAGTCGGCAGCGGCTCAAAGAGGTGAAGCCCTTGACCTTTGGTCAGGCGTCACGTGTTCCCGGCGTACGTTCCAGTGATATTGCCGTGTTGCACATTCACCTTACAAAAATGCACAAATCAAAACAGAAAGGCGACAGGGCAGAAGAATAGAATAGCTCCCATCAATGTTAGGTTAATATATAGGGTGTGAAGTGCTTTGGGAAAGAAGGGTACAATGAACAGCGTATGCAGGGGAGCAACAGACAAAAGGAATAGTACATTGACAGATGCAAACAACGCTATCAAACCAAGCCGCCGCAGTTTCTTACGTACTGCCGCGCTGGGCGCAACGGCAGCGACCAGTCTGTTTTATATTGGTAAATCCCATGCACAGCAGCGCGGCCGCGTCATCATGCTTGGCTATGACGGGATGGAGCCTTCCATCGTAGATGAAATGTTGGCGCAGGGTGACCTTCCCAACTTGCAGCGCCTTCGTGATATGGGCGGCTATTCGCGCCTTCAATCGACCATACCGCCCCAATCTCCTGTGGCTTGGAATAGCTATGCCACTTGTAAAAATCCCGGTGGTCACAATATTTTTGATTTTATCCGCCGTGATCCGGCGGGACAAAACGGTCCCCTGCCGCTGGTGGGTACGGGCAAGCTGAACCCGTACAAGTTGACGCCGGACGGTTCGCTGATAGAAGCGGCGGACTGCGTTAACTACCGTAAAGGAACCCCCTTTTGGTCTGTTGCGGATCAACAGGGCATGAAAGGCAAAGTCCTGAATATTCCTTTTGCTTTTCCGCCCGACCCTTTGGAAAATGGGATCATGATCAGCGCCTTAGGTGTGCCCGATTTGCGCGGCACCACAAGCACGTATTTTTCTTTGTCGGACAGCTTTACCCCTGAAGCGCTCAAAGAGGATCTCGGCGGCGGGCAGCGTATCAGCCTGCGTTTTGACGGTATGGACGAGGCGTTATTGCCCATACCCGGCCCACGGGATAATCGCTATCCTTTCAGCTCTCCCCAAGCCTATGTGAAATCTCCCTTACGTTTCCAAGTGAATCGAAAAGATCGCCGCGGTACCGTCACTGCAGATACCGTGTCCATTGAACTCGAAGAGGGTCAATGGTCGCCTTGGCTGGAACTGCATTTTAAGATGACGCCGGAGGTGGATATTCTGGGAATGACCCGATTCTACCCGATGGAAATTGGCGACTGTGTCCGCATCTACATGTCATGCGTCCAATACCATCCGGATGCGCCCTATACGACACTGAGCTCGCCCGCTTCTTACAGCGCCGAGTTGAAGGGCCGCTTTGGATTGTACAAGACTATCGGCTGGGCTTATGACACCCACGCCGTGCGCCAAAACGACTTGGAAGAGGATGCCTTTCTCAAAGATTTCGATACGACCATGTCGTTTCGCGATCAGCTGACCTTGGATGAATTGAAACGGGGCGACTTTGATTTCCTGTTAAGTGCCTGGACTGCTACGGACCGTGCGGGACACATGTTCTGGCGGTATCGTGATGAGAAGCATCCTTATTACAGTGCCGATGCGCCGGAACACTGGAAGACGGCGCTGGAATACACCTATAAACGGGCAGATGCACAAGCAGGAGCGGTACTCAAAGAACTGCGTGATGAAGACACGCTCTTTGTATTTTCCGACCATGGCTTCGGATCTTGGCGGCAAGGCTTCAACCTTAACACGTGGCTGCGCGATGAAGGCTATCTGGCTGTTAAAGATCCGGCGTTGGCCGATCGCGGATTCTTGATGGGAGTCGATTGGAGTAAAACCAAGGCGTATTCTGTGGGCTTAAGCTCGCTCTATTTGAATGTGAAAGGCAGAGAGACAGGGGGTATTGTAGAGCGGGCTGATGCGGAGGCATTGATTGCAGAATTGCAAGACAAGCTCGCTGAGGTCAAAGACCCGCAAACAGGTGCGAAGATTTTCTCCAAACTCTATCCCCATACGGTATACACCGGTGAAACTGCAGCACAAGCGCCCGATATCTCTTTGGGATATGCTCCCTATTATCAAAGCGGCCGTCAGACATCCCGCGGCGGCGTGGGCGAAGCCGTGATGGAACCGGTGATGGACAAGTGGAGCGGCGAACACGCTTCCACGGATTATATGAATTGTCCCGGCATTTTGTTTTCCAACAAGCCCTTGGCTGCGGAAACGCCGCATATTCAGGATTTGGGTGTCACTGCCTTGGCACAGCTGGGCGTAGATATTCCCGCTGATTATGATGGCGAAACAATCGTATAAAAGGCCGGAGCCCGCTAAAGCTTATTCCGCCCAGATGACACGATCAATCAAAGGCAGATATTCAGACCAAGCCATTCCCTTCTCTTTGGTTTCACGGATTATTCGGGTAAAGGCTGCTGCTTGCGCATCGAGATTATCAATGTGATGCAATACAATTGCTTCGAGTGTGCGCGGCGTAACGGGTGAACCGTTCATCAATTCACCATGATGAGACAGGATGCAATGGAGTATTTCGAGGCGCAGCTTGTCGGGAAAGTCGGCTATGGCGTCCATCTTCTGCTGCACCATGACAGAGCCAATATGCAGATGTCCCAACAGTTTCCCTTCGGTCGTATATTCTGAGGTCAACCCGTGGCTCATCTCATATATCTTGCCTATATCATGGAGGAAAATAACGGTCATCAAAAGGTCGCGGTTCATTTCAGGGAAGAGGGTACACATGGTTTCGCCGATCACCATCATTTCATAACAATGACGTATCAACCCGCCTTTAAAGGCATGATGCCATTTTTTCCCGGCCGCCGCCGAGATGTATTTTTCATGGAAGTCTTTATCTTTCCAAAAGGACAGCACTAAATTACGGCAATGGCTGTTTTGCAGCCCTTCCAAGATTTGCTCAAATTTTTTGACCGTATCGTTTTGATTCTCCGGTTGGACAATAAGATCGTCAAGACTGTAATCGCTCTCGCGTAAGGGGAAAATTTGTTCCACCCGCAGTTGCAGCCGGTCTTGGAAAGAGCCTACCATGCCGCGCACGTTGACAACATCGCCCAATTCAAACAATTTGACCGTATCCATGACATTGTTCCACATGATACCGCCAATTTCGCCGGTTTTATCTTTGAATACAAGACCGAGAAATTTTCCTCCATCCTGTTTGGTACGCAGATCTTTACGCGCGACAATAAAATAGTCATTGACTCTGTCGCCTTCTTGTAATTTATTTACATATTGATTTTTCATATATAAAAAGACTCCCTTTTCAACCTTAGTGGCAGTTGTGTCCAAGACCCGGAGACTTCCTCGCGCCCTCTTATCAGAGATGGACAGCCTAAGTGAGTATCTGTTTCACACTAACAATATCGACACCATTTATATGCGCCCTATGGTAGCATATTGCATCCGAAAGAGCCCATTATGCCATTCCCTTGATACTGTCCAGACGTGGCACGGCGTAGGTGCCCATACGCATTTGATCAAAGATACTGACGTCAGTACAGGAACTTCGGGCTTTTTCGAGATCGATGATACCGTTCTTAAACATCTTGTAAAGATAGTTCTCGAAGAGCATCGAATGGCCAACCGTCTGCTGCATCCCTATGCGGATAAGATCCGTATCTCCCTTAAGAATGGCATCGGCAATGGGTTTGATATCATTAAACAAGAATTCTAAAGCGGGCAGACGGCCGCCCCCGATTTTGGGGACGAGACGCTGGCAAATCACCCCTTTCAAACAGTCGCGGAGCTGGAGCCGCACCAAATCACGTTCAATGGGATCAAAGAAGCTTACAATTCGGTTGATCACTTCATAGGCGGTGTTCGAGTGCAGTGTTGTGATCACAAGGTGCCCCGTTGCTGCTGCATTAATGGCGGCGCGGATCGTGTCCGGGTCACGCATTTCACCGATCAAGATCACGTCGGGATCATGGCGTAGTGCGCCGGTCACTGCTTCACTGAAAGAACCCACGTCCGTACCGATGCTGCGTTGCGAAATAATCGATTTTTTGTTGTAATGAACGTATTCAATGGGGTTTTCGATGGTGAGAATATGCAGTGATTTGTGGGTGTTGATCCAATCCACAAGGGCCGCCATGGTCGTCGTCTTGCCGCTGCCTGTCATGCCGCTTACGATAATCAAACCGCGGGGTGTCTCAGCGATAGACTGCATCTGTTCGGGCGGCACATTCAAATCTTCAAAACTGGGAATTTTTTCGGGAAGATACCGGAAGGTGCAATGGGGGGTCCCATGTTTGATAAAAGCGGAAACGCGGGCGTAGCCGACGCCGGCCTGATGATAACTGAAACTGGTCTGTTTGTAATTCTCGAATTCCGCCCAAAATTCCAAGGGCGCAATGCGTTTGATCAAATCCAAAATCTGCATACTGGATAAGGGCGACATCAGCTCGGAGTAGCGCGTATCGTTATCGATGCGGAAGACGGGGCTCAGTCCTGCAGTCAAGTGGACATCACTGGCGTGATACTGGACCATGGCATGAAAGAGCATTTCAATATTGACGGGGTCAATCCGAAAGTCGAAACCTTCCGCACGCCAGATCTCCGGAAAATGAACCATGCCGCTCAGCTTATTGAGCGCGTCCAAGACTCTTTGCGAAAAGGACTGGGTTTCAGCGGGACAGACAATGTGCCATAGCCTCGTGTCTTCCTCTAAAGAAAATTCGTTTGGATATTCCGCGGCTAGGCTTTTTAAGGAAGATTCATCGATGTCTTCTTTAGGTATTCGAAGATCGTAATGCTCGTAATCTCCTTTAAATTGGGTTCGCCGTACTTCGATGGAATAATCATCGGTCCAAAGCGAAATCCGACGGGGAGCGCCCTCCGTTTTTACGATACGGGACTCGATAAGACGAACGATATTGCGCAGCGTCTGTTTCTGACCGATACCCAATACAAAAGATGCCATACGCCGCCTCCCATTGATAAAGTCGATTCCATCAACTTCAAACTTGACTATACGTCACGCACGCATTCAAAATATATTGTACACATTCTATCTGTCCGCATCAATAAAAACTGTGCTCATGTTAAAGAGGAAGCGTCTCGTTATGGAGGAAAAGGTCTAGCGCGTTTTTTCCCGCAGCGCACAGCGTTGGGGATGAGTCATTTTTAAGGCAAAGGATTAGCAACAGAATAGCGATAATTCCAGCGTCGGTTTGGGGCACTGTCCCCATTCACACCGAATTCGGAAATATCGCTAAAGCCGCTGATATTATCGGCCCAATGGAAATCGAAATAAGGCGTGTCTCCCTCTTGCTTGACCAATGGACGGGGCACACGTAGTTCCATGCCATTCCCATTAACCCGGTAATTTCCTCTACCCACAGTTTCCCAACGGTCCTTATGCCAGCTTTTGACGACGGTCTCTGTCTCATTCACGGTCTCGAGATTGATGAGGTAGTCGTAACCCAGCCATCCCGTCTGTGCGTCACAATCACTGTCGATAAACAGCAGCATCCAATAGGGGTCGGTGTGCGGTGTAATGGGCGCATCGGTCTGGGCATAAAAATAGAGATATTCCGCATCGTAAGCCGCCTTCAAAATAACAAAATCATTACGGCCTGATTCATTTTTATAGGGGATCTCGCCGTAACCCAAATGATCTCTATGGGCAACATCGCCAATGGTATCGCGATATTCGGGCAGAACCTCCTTCCAATCATCAAAGTATCCGTCAACGACGATCGCTGTAGGAGCTGTTGCTTCGGGACGGGGGCGAACGCCTTTGTATTTTCTCACCGACGACGCCAGCTGATAGTAATAGCTATCGGTATGTCCGCCGCGCATGGGTTCACAATCTCGGCTGTATTCCTGGTTATATTGATCTACAAAAAGCCCGCCTTTGTAATAACTGGTCTCATCGGTGTAAATGTGCCACGATTCAAAGCGGAGCGTGGTCCATTCATTCCAACCGGTAACAAAAATGAAACTGGGATCCACTTCCAAAGCGCGCTTCCATTGTTCTTCAAAATTCAGGCCGAGATTAACAGCGCCTTCCCGCGTATCTTTGCTGCCCCCGTGCCAACTTCTGCCCATGGCACCCCGTGCATCACTCATGGGAGCGGGACCCGGTGTATCAGGCAGCGCATTCTGTGCGACACCCACGCTCATCTGTTCTGCTTCCCCTTTGCTATTGCGAAAGACATGTTGGGGATAGACTTCCAGCCAGCTCCACTGATCAGTGTCGCTCGGACCATCCCAATAATCGGGCATAGGCCGGCGGAAGGTGAAAAAGTCTGACGCTTCGGGAATTTCCACTTGATCAGGATCGCTAAGCAACAGAGGTTTCCCTTCCCATTGAAACCACAGCTCTTTCCATAATCCGGGTTTATACAAGTCGTTCCAAAGGCGTTTGACTACTTCGGAAGGGTTCCAGAAAGGGGTTATAAAGGCTATGTAAGGCGTACGGACTCCTTCCTGTCTCATGGCTTCGTATTCGCGACAAAGTGCCTCATATTCATTTTTCCACGTATGGGGCGGGTTCGTTGTATCAAAAAGAATGACGTCAATACCGGCGTCTGCCAACATACTTGCATGTTTGCGAATGACAAAGGGATCGGTCATCCGATAGTAGCCCAGTTCCGGTTCACCCCAATGATTGGGTGTGCCGTTGGAAGGCCAATCAATCTCCTTGCTTGTTCCGGCGGCTTCAATAATCTTGGTGTTATCATTGGGCCCATTCTTATAGGGGAAGTGCCAAGTCCAATAAAAAATACCCACCCATTTGTTTTGTCGAGGCAGGCCTACCTCAGATGCATCCGGTTGGGTTCTTCCCAAGGCGTCGCAGGCAACCCACGTATCGGCGAAAATATCATTGCCCTCGTAGCGGCTGCCTTGGTAAAGGTCTTCATCCGCCTGCACCATGGCGGGAATGAGTCCTACGGACAAGCATAAAACCAACGCGAGAGGCTTGCACCACATAGGCAAGGAAAATTGTCTCATGATCTGTCTATCCTTATTCAGTTACTACCTTGAATTTATGAACAAAATGGTCTTTATGTTCCCGATCGTGACAATACACCAACGCCAAGCCCTATAGGATCGATACTATCTTCCCGTCCCCTTAT
Organism: Candidatus Hydrogenedentota bacterium; assembly: GCA_012523015.1. Classification (NCBI taxonomy): domain Bacteria; kingdom Pseudomonadati; phylum Candidatus Hydrogenedentota; species Candidatus Hydrogenedentota bacterium. Next base: position 650 of record JAAYJI010000130.1, on the reverse strand, counting down.
CCGAGTATAGGCTGGATGATTACTTTCATGGCGGTCATCGATTTGTTTTGCATGGAGTGGATTGTATCGCAGGCATTGGCAAGGGTAACGCGATGGCTAATGAGCGGTTCTAAGAGGAGGTGTCCCGCATTAATGGAGCGAAGGACAGCCTGCCAATCATCGCGGTTACCTGAAGTTCTGAAGACGGAATTCCAGCTGCCTATAATAGAAATTTCGCGATGGATCACCTGGGTCAGCGTGGCGGGGGTAGCGGGTATCTCCGCAGTGGGAAGGGCCAATAATATGGCGCAGCCGCCTATACCCACGGCATTGATACATCCTGACATCGATGTTACCGTCCCTTCTGTATCAATGGCAATGTCCATCCCCAAACCATGGGTCAAGTCCTTTATGATCTCAAAAATATCTCGGTCTGCGCTGTTAAAGCTGTATCGGAATCCCAGTTCGCGTGCCAATGCACATTTCTTGGGATCTTCATCAAAAAGGATGACGTTGCCTGCTCCGGAAATCTCTGCCCACTGTGCGGCCATGAGCCCGATGGGACCTGTTCCGAAGACAGCAACCGTTTCGCCGGCACGTACGCCGCCGGCGCGATGGAGCGCGTGCAAGGCGATTGCCGCAGGATCAATCATAGCGGCAACTTCCAAGGG